>DATKWA010000034.1:0-8165 GCA_035529815.1 Occallatibacter sp.
CAAGGCGCCCTCATGCTCTTTCTACTTTCGCCTTCTCTTCATGCGATCACCCTGCCCCGAATCCGCCTCCGCAGCCGAAACCGGCGGACAAGGCGTAAAATTCCATGATTGCCGAAAATCTGGCAGCAAACACACCGGGAATGAACGGAATCACGATGAACCGGTATACCTCCGCCACACCCAGGGCGATGTTCGCGCCCTGATCCCGGAATGCCGCAAAGAGGGCCACCAAGTGGATTCGGCAATTCCCCTGCACCACGAGGAAAACCAGGCGCCCACGGCGGGCATAGCTAAAATCGAGGCCGCAATGTCTCGCCGGCAATGGATCGTCGTCCTGCTGCTCGTCCTCTCCGCCGTCATCAACTACGTCGACCGCAGCAATCTGTCCATCGCCGCCCCCATACTCCAGCATCAGTTCGCCTTGTCCTCCATCCAGATCGGCGCCCTGCTTTCCGCCTTCTTCTGGACCTACGCCCTGCTGCAACTCTCCGGCCTGGCCGGCTGGTGCGCCGATCGTTTTCCTGTCGGATGGGTCATGTTGGGCGGATATGTTCTCTGGTCCGGCGCAACCATGGTCACGGGCCTCGCATCCAGCTACTCCACCCTGTTTCTCTCCCTGCTGCTGCTCGGCGCCGGCGAGTCGGTCGCCTATCCCTGCTACTCACGCATCTTCGCCGAACTCCCCCAGCAGCAACGCGGCCGAGCCAACGCCCTCATCGACGCTGGAACCAAGCTCGGCCCAGCAATCGGCGCGTTCGTCGGTGGCTTGCTCCTCGTACACATCGGCTGGAGGTGGCTCTTCATCGCCCTCGGGGCCGGCGGACTTCTCTGGGTGCTCCCCTGGCTCCGCCTCATGCCGCGCTCTCGGCACAACACTGGCGAGGCAAATGCAGTTCCGCTTCCCTCCATCGCCAACCTCCTTCGCGTCAAATCCGCCTGGGGAACCTTCCTCGGACATTTCTGCGGAAACTACTTTCTCTACTTCCTGCTCGCCTGGCTCCCTATCTATCTCGTGCGCGAGCAAAAGATGCAAGTAGGTCCCATGTCTCGCCTCGCCTCCGCGGTCTTCCTCTTGATTGCCGCCTCGACGCTAATCACCGGCTGGATCTCCGACCGCCTGATCGCCGCCGGCATCTCGCCTACGCGCGTGCGCAAAAGCATCGTCGTGGGCGGCCTCGCCGTAGCCTCCAGCCTGTTGCTGCTCGCCTTCATTCACGGCAATCTTCCCCTGTCCATTGCCATCATGGCCGTCGCCTGCATTGGCTATGGAGCCTTCGCCTCCAACCATTGGGCCATCAGCCAAACCCTCGCAGGCCCTGCAATGGCCGGTCGATGGACCAGTCTCCAGAACGGCTTCGCTAATCTCGCCGGCATTGCCGCGCCCTGGCTCGCCGGCGTCATCGTCGAAGTCAACGGAAGTTCCCGTCTGGCATTCTTCATCACCGGATCGGTCGCCGTCGCCGGAGCATTTTTCTGGGCCTTCCTCGTCGGCCGCGTGGAACCGGTCCAGTGGGATGCGCCCATCCTTGTTCCCATGACAGAATCTTGAAGCGCGATTTAAGATAGCCATGTTCATCCACCAACACCATGAGCTGAAACTGAAAGGGCATCCATGCGTCTCGCGCGCTGTTTTACCGGCATTTTGATCGTTGTTTTCAATCTTGGAGCAATCGCCCAGTCTGCGGTCCCGGCGTCCCTCAGCGAGAAAAGCCCTTTCTTCAACGTCATTGATTACGGTGCGCACAACGACGGCTCAGCGCCTGCAACCGAGGCCTTCCGCGCCGCCATTCAAGCCGCTAAAAAGGCCGGTGGCGGCACCGTCTACGTCCCCGCTGGCAACTATGTTTCAGGCCCCATCGAACTGGTCAGCAACCTTACCCTCTACATCGACGCTGGAGCCACAATTCATTTCCCCGCCACACCCCTCCCCTTCACGCCCGGCCGCCAGCAGGGCATCGAGACTCTCACGCCCGTCCCCCTCATTGGCGGTCACGATCTCGAGAATGTCGCCGTCGAAGGCCGCGGCACTCTCACCAGCAGCAATACCGACTGGATGAACCTCCACGGCAGAATCCAGCCCTCGGCATCCGATCCCGGCAGCGCCAACGGACCCAACTGGGAACATTTGCTGCAAGCCCTCAACGCCAACAAGCCCATCTCACAGGAGGAATACAAAGCAGCAGCAGCCGAGCTTCGCCCCTCCTTCCTCCGCTTCATGAACAGCAAGAATATCCTCGTCGATGGCCTCCATTTTGTCGGCTCGCCCATGTGGACCATTCACCTGCTCTACAGTGAAAACGCCGTCGTCGAAAATGTCGTCATTGAGACCTACCCCGGCGTTCACACCGATGGAATCGTGATCGACTCCAGCCGCTTCATCAAGCTCGCAAACGACTACATCGACACCGGCGACGACGGAATCGTCATCAAGTCCGGCAAGGATGCCGATGGACTGCGCGTCGATCGTCCCACCGAGAATGTCGCCATCACGAACTGCACCGTCCATCATGCCCACGGCGCCGTCACCATCGGCAGTGAAACCTCCGGCAGCATCCGTAACATTGTCGCCAGCAACATCACCGCCTTCAACACCGAGAATGGCATTCGCATCAAGAGCGCCCGCGGCCGCGGTGGCGTTGTAGAAAATGTCAGCTTCGACAACTGGACCATGATCAACGTAGGAGAAGCCATCACCATCACCAACTACTACCTCATGGAGGGAGAAACCCGCACCTCCGAGCAGTCCGTCTCGATCAAGACTCCAGTCTTTCGCAACATCGCCGTCAGCAACGTCATCGTCAACGGCGCAAAAGTCCTCATCGACGTCGAGGGCCTACCCGAGATGCCCATTGCAGATCTGCACATCAGCAACATCATCGGAACCGGCAGAGTCGGCCTCATCGGCAACTACTCCGACGATCTCGAATTGCACAATGTTCAGTTGAATACGGAAGACGGCCCCGCCTTCCAGGTTGAAAACTCGACCAACCTCGAACTCGACGACGTCAGCACGCAAATGCCTCACGCCGATGCCCCCGTCATCCGCCTCGACAACACCCCCGGTGCAATCGTCCGCAATAGCCGCGCCTTTCCCAGCACCGCCACGTTTCTTGCCACCGCTCCCGGAGAGCTGAAAAATCTGCAACTCGATGGAAATTTGCTTGGAAATGCAAAGATACCGCAAGAGGAAAAACCGAATCCCGCCCGAGGCGCAGCTCCCGAGCAGCGATCCGACCGCTAAATTCAGCTTGAGATTCTGAAAGAGGTGTTCTGGGGGCCGCAGATTGAATTTTGCGAAACGGGCCGTCTAGCTCCTCAGTGCCTTCAGCACCTTCGCCGTAGTCACAACCTGCCCCGTATGTCTCTGCGCATGGTCCGCCACATGAATCAGCGCGCCCCCAACCGACGTCGGCAGTTCCTTGCGCCCCACCCCGCGAAACGTATCAAGGTCCGCCGCAGCCAGCACCCGCACCCGCTCGCTCGCGTTGCAAAACGACGCCGCAACCTCAGCCAACAGCGCCGCAAGCGTCTCTTCCCCGCCCTGCTCGGCCTTCAGCGCCGCCAACTGTTCGGCAGTCAGCTGCTTCCCTTCCGCATAACTCAGCAAACGGTCCGTCGAGCGCGCAATGTGCCGCAGATGAAACGCCACCGAAGGCAACCCCAGCGGCTGCGAGTCAACCTCCGCATCGCTCAGCCCCTCAGTCCACTTGCTCAAATCATCCAGCGCCAGGTCCAGCGCATGAAGCACAGCCCGCCCCACTGCCGGAACATCTGCATAATTTCCGCGCAGCCACGGCTCTACATACGGGGCGGGCACAGGGGAAGTGCTCATCGCGAATCCATCCTTCACCCGGCGCTCTTCACCCGCACCACGGTGATCTTCTCAAACCCCTCTTCAAACACCGGCGGCTTCAGCTTCTCGGCCATCTTGCGCATCACATCTTCGCTCACCGAGCGATCGCGGTTCCGATTGCGCTCCAGGCAAACTTCCAAAGGCACATCGAAAAATACCGCTTGCACCTCGTAGCCAAAGCTTTTTGCCATCTTGATCCACTGCCGCCGCTCATGAATAGACAGATTCGTCGCGTCCACATAATTGGCAGGCATGTGCGCAATCAGCCGCGCCCGCAGCAGCGAGCGCAACGTGGAAAACACCAGCCCCTGGTACCTCTGCTCTTCCACATCGTCAAACAGAATATTGCGCAGCAAATCGCTCGAGAGCGGCGTAATTCCCCGGCGGCCAAACCATGTCGTCTTGCCCGAACCCGGCATCCCTATCGCCAGCACCACAAAGCCCTTGGGCGCGTTCGGAGAGCGCTCGGCTGCCCCCGCCGCGCCGCTTCCTGGCATCTCCGGCTGGGTTTCAACCTCCAGCCGCCCTGAACCAGCGGGCTCATTCCATTCCGGCCGGGCCGACTGTTGTCCACGCGGCGGCGCGGCGGGCCGAGACGGCGCGCTGGGACGCGGCTGGCCGCTTGGCCGGCTCTCCTGCGGCCGGTGCTGGCGCGGCTGCGATGCCCCGCCGCCGGGCTCGTCCGGATACAGCGGAACAAGCGGAGCTGGTTGATTCAATGGAAGTTCCTGGCCAATTTTGCCTGTCGATTCCGAAGTATTAGGACTGCGTCTGGAGCGTCTTCTCATGCCGGCTTGAACACCTTCGATGAAACACCTTCATTCATACCGGAATACCACATCGGCAGCGGGCGCTGCAAATACTGTGCAGTCCATCACATACACTCCGCATCAAGAGAGGCATCCTAGCGGTGAGCGGTCCCATATGCCGAAGAGGCACGAACAGCGTATGGCGCCGAAACGTCGGCAACGCCGACGCTGGTTTTCACTGCGACCCGGTACCCGATAATGGTACGATCAAGAGTTTGGTAGATTCGCCCGTTCGGCAGATTCCAGACACACGTTTTCTAGGCAAAAACCACAGCCTCAACCACGAAGGAGAAAAGCACTCATGGCAGTAAAGGTTGGTATCAACGGCTTCGGCCGAATTGGCCGCAACGTTTTTCGCGCCGCGCTTGGCAACCCTGAGATTGAATTTGTTGCCGTTAACGACTTGACCAGCCCCGCTACGCTGGCTCACCTGCTCAAGTACGACTCGATTCTCGGCAACCTCAAAAACGAAGTGGTCGCTGGCGACGATTTCATCGCCGTCGATGGCAAGAAGATCAAGGTCTATGCAGAGCGCGATCCCGCCAAGCTCAATTGGGCCGAAGTCGGAGCACAGATAGTGGTTGAATCCACTGGCTTCTTCACTGACGCGACCAAGGCCAAGGCGCACCTCGGCTCAACCGTCAAGAAGGTCATCATCTCCGCGCCCGCCTCCAATGAAGACATCACCATTGTCCTCGGCGTCAATCAGGACAAATACGATCCAGCCAAGCACAACATCATCTCGAACGCCAGCTGCACCACAAACTGCCTGGCCCCCGTCGTCAAGGTGCTCATCAAGGAATTCGGCATCGTCAGCGGCATCATGACCACGATTCACAGCTACACCAACGACCAGGTCATCCTCGACACGCCCCACAAGGACCTCCGTCGCGCCCGCGCTGCCGCATTGAGCATGATTCCCAGCTCCACCGGCGCAGCCAAGGCCCTCAAGCTCGTCATCCCTGAGACATCGGGCAAGCTCGACGGCTTCGCCATCCGTGTCCCAACACCCAACGTCTCCATCGTCGACCTCACCTTCATCAGCGAGAAGACCACCGACGCCAAGGCCGTCAACGCCGCCCTTAAGGCCGCATCCGAGGGCGAACTCAAGGGCATCCTCGGCTACGACGAAAACGAGCTCGTCAGCTCCGACTTCAAGGGCGACAAGCGCAGCTCCATCGTCGATGCGCCCCTCACCAAGGTCGTCGGAAACAGCGTCAAGGTCCTCAGCTGGTACGACAACGAGTGGGGCTACTCCAACCGCGTCGTCGATCTCATCGGCTTTCTGGTCAAAAAAGGCCTGTAGGCCGTAACTGTATCCATCTGGGTATATATGGGTGCCCCATTCATCGCAGCTTTATCGCGATGAGTGGGGTTCGCACAATACCGACCTCACCCTCAACCTGAATTCCTACCCCTGCCGCAGGTCCATAGCGGCCTGGGTGAAAATCCATTGCACGGACAAACTATGCCCCAGAAAATCAGCGGTGGTTCCCCCTACGAGCCCATCATCGGCTTCTCCCGCGCTGTGCGCGTGGGCAACCATGTCCATTTATCCGGTACCGGCCCCACTGGAGCCGACTCTGAAGACGCCGCCGGCCAGACCCGCCGCATCTTCTCCATCGCCGCCGAAGCCCTCGCAAAAGGCGGCGCGTCCTTTGACCACGTTGTCCGCACCCGCATCTACCTCACCCGCGCAGAAGACTGGGAAGCCGTTGGCCGCGTCCATGGCGAGTTCTTCTCCGAAATCCGCCCCGCATCCACCATCGTCGTCGTCGCCAAGCTACTCAATCCCGCATGGCTCGTCGAAATTGAAATGGACGCCGTCATCGAAGACGCAGTCCCCGGTCCCTCAGTCTCTTAGTCCCTGTCTTTTAGAAAGGTCCTCGCATCATGCCCAAGCTCTCCATTCGCGACCTCGATCTGGCCAACAAGCGCGTCTTCATCCGCGTCGACTTCAATGTCCCGCTCACTGAAGACGGCTCCACAATCACTGACGACACCCGCATCGTGGCCACGCTGCCCACCATCGTCTATGCCCTTAAGCACCGGGCCAAGGTCATCCTCGCCTCACACCTCGGCCGCCCCAAAGGCAAGCCGAATCCAAAGTACTCGCTCCGCCCCGTCGTCGACCGCCTGCGCGAGCTCCTCGACAAGCAACTCGGCGACAGCGTCAACGTAGCCTTCGCTCCCGACTGCATCGGTGATATCGCCCAGGAGCTGGCCCGCCAGCTCGAGTCCGGCCAGGTGCTGCTGCTTGAAAATCTCCGCTACCACGCCGAAGAAGAAGCCAACGATCCGGCCTTCTCCAAGGCCCTCGCTTCGCTGGCAGAGATCTACGTCAACGACGCCTTCGGCTCCGCGCACCGCGCCCACGCCTCCACCGAGGGCATCACCCACTTCCTCAAGCCCGCCGTCGCCGGCCTGCTCATGGAAAAGGAAATCACCTACCTCGGCAAGGCGCTTGAAGCCCCTGAAAAACCCTTCGTCGCCATCATCGGAGGCTCCAAAATCTCTGGCAAAATCGACGTCATCGACAACCTCCTCGACAAGGTCGACACCCTGGTCATCGTCGGCGGCATGGCCTACACATTCCAGCGCGCCCTCGGCGTCACCACCGGCAAGTCGCTCGTCGAAGAAGACAAAATCGACATGGCCAAAGCCGCTCTCGACAAAGCCAAAGCAAAGGGCGTCACGCTCCTGCTTCCCGTCGACAACATCCTCGCCGACAACTTCGCCGCCGATGCAAAAACCCAGCCCTGGGATACATCCGTCAACTTCCCCGCAGACTGGCAGGGCCTCGACATCGGTCCCAAGTCCATCGCCGCGATTGAAGCGGTAGTCTCAACCGCACGCACCATCGTCTGGAACGGCCCCGCAGGCGTCTTCGAGTTTCCCCGCTTCGCCATCGGCACCAACGCCATCGCCAAAGCCGTAGCCGCCAACAAGGCAGCCATCTCCATCATCGGCGGCGGCGACTCCGTATCCGCCATCAACCAGGCCGGCGTCGCCGACCAGATCACCCACATCTCCACCGGCGGCGGAGCCTCCCTCGAATTCCTCGAAGGCAAAAAACTCCCCGGCGTAGAAGCCCTCACCAACAAGTAAGTAAGTAAGTAAGTAAGTAAGTAAGTAAGTAAGTTTCGCGCACCAGAAAGCCCCGCATCCGGCGAGAATTGCACGCCCGATACGGGGCTTTCTACTATAGAACTGTACCGGCCTTCCGCCAGGAGCAACCCCGTGCCCTACTACACCCGCGTCCTCTCCAAAGACGATGAATTCCCCTCCTTCGAAGAACTCGCACAGCTCATCCGCGCCGACCACCCAGACTTCAAACTCTCCATCGAAGAAGGCACGGAAGAGTAGAGTAGGCCACTGATTTGAGGCGATCTCCTCAGCGGCCCCTCGTCAAACCGTGCATGAAGTTTTCCCTCACACGGCTTTCCAACTGTCTTCGGCTTGCAGCTTTACGACGGCACCATACGGCCATACCGTTTCCCTTC
>DATKWA010000035.1:0-49052 GCA_035529815.1 Occallatibacter sp.
GAGGATATTGTCTCGACAGCTTCCGACCTGATCGTTGCCAATCACGCCGGTGCCGATAGGCTACTGCGGACGGAACCGCAGGTTCACTTCATGATGAATCCACGTTGAACAATCGTTGAATCAGCTTCATGTCACACCCCCCGCCGCATATCGGTAGCCTCGGCCGCAAGCCAGATGCGCATACTCTGCGCCGTGTCCAGCGCGCGAAGACTTGGCAGGCCGATCATGATGCGGCCTGCCACCCGGCAGGCAACGACTTGTCCACAAGGACAGCTGAGTCCAGCACTGCAAGTAGCCGCTGCAGATGCATTGCATCGAAGTCAGGCGCTACCATCAAGCTGCGCCCATGCGGCAATCGCACTTCGATTATCGAGCAATGGGTGAGGGAGGACTGGATCGGCTCGGCAGCGGCCGCCAACTTCAATTCCAAAAACCTGACCGGCGGCTCTCCAGTTGTCTTTTGTTCCAAGGAAGAAGATCTATCCCTGGGGACCCTGGCCTTGATTTCATCGTCTACTCCAAGCCGCTTCTTCCAGTCATAAAAGCTTGCCGTGCGGATTCCACGCTCACGACAAAATGCCGTAACACCATGTCCGCTTCGTGCCTGCTCGCTAACCAACTCGCGCCAGGCCGCTCTTCGCTGCTCTCTCGCTGTGCCCATGAATAGAGCTTGCCATTGAAAACAGCGCTCTACAAGATGGGGTTCGGATAGCGCTCACGAAGTGTGGATGTCGTACCATCTTCGACCGTCCATGGATGATTGCCGCCGTTCTCTGAATCGTCGAAGTCTTTGGCGAGAAGTTCGACCTCACGGAGCTGTCCAGAACTCTTCGATACGAGCTTGGTGCCTACCCCGCCGGGGATGCCATCGCTCACCACAAAAAACGAATCCCGCAGAAGGGGATCGCCGTTCAATCCACTCAGGGTGATTTCCTGACTGGACAACGGGGCCAGGGTTACTTTGGCAATAGTGCTCAGAGTAGCTACTCCATCGCGGGTGAGCGCGTATTTGACGGCCACCTGCCGGGGACTCGGAGAAAAATTGGCTAATGACAAAACGGGCGTAAATATCCCAGCAGGCAGCAGTGTCGAGGATCCCACAGGAACACCCGTGTAAACAACCGTTGCCGACATGAGCATCTTCGGGTCAACGAAAGGGACTGAACTAAAGTATCTGCCCTCCTGCGAGTCGTGTGGCGCCAAGCCGTAAGCAGCAAACGAGCCAGACGTGCCGTCGCTGGTCAACTCGATGCCGGCAGGCCGGTTGGAACCGTGCGGTAAGTTTTCCGCGTACCAGTGGAGGTCCGCGTCGCGCTTCACGTCGGGGTCGCAAACGGGTATTAGGACAGTCTGCCCTGGCGCTAGTGTGATCGTCGAAGGCGCGACATGATCGGCACTGAGGCAAGCGGCGGTGACGTGTTGCACCGTCTGACTGAGACTTGTGATCGCCACAAGAGGAGAACCGTCGCTCCCGTCGGCGACGCTACGCAGCGTGGAAGAGCTCTCATCGGTGGGCATCGCCAGTTCCTGATCGATGTAACCTGGCTTTGCCAAAATCTGGTCGATGTAACGCGAAGAACCGGGGGCGCGTTGCGTGATAGAAATAGCGCCAAGAACCGTCATTCCGCTCGGAGAGGGCGTTTGAGAAACAACAACACTGCCGATGGTAATGTTCGGCACGCTGCCCGCCTCGCGCAGAGTGCGAATGCTGACCTGCTGCTGGCTGTGGGGCCCGAATTGGATTGTCTGCGTAGCCACGGTCTTACCATCGAGCGCCCGCAACGTAACATCCGCGTAAGTCGGCACCGCGGTTCCGTTGGCGAGGACCAGAGTACTGGTAAATTCACCATCTTCCGCGAAGATAGGAGCGACAAAGGGAGTCTGCATCATGGATGTATCCATCATCTTTGACACGGGCAGGACGATTGACGTGCCCTTTTTTTGCGATTCCGCACTGGCTGCACAGAAGAAATTTACCGAGAGAATAACGACGAACAGATGGAATGCTATGAACTTGCGCACACGACACCGCCTTCACGGGATGGTCAGAATCCTGCGTGTAAATGGATGAGTACCACTGTGACCTAGACGCGGCCTTCATCAATTTCTACGCGGAAATAGCGCGGCAGCTTCTAAGTGCTTTTGCGATCGATTTTGAAGGTTAGGCAGCCCGAGGAAATGTTTGGGACCCAGAGCGGGTGTTTCATTCTCGTAACTCGGAAGAAACTGCGCTCAATGATTTCTGGTTTGACTTATGCGAACATAATGAACCAATTTTGACTAAGGTCAAGAAAAATTCTCGTTTGTCACAACGACCTGTATTCGTCGTCACAATGAAACATCCATTTAATAAGCGAGTCAATTCAGTCAAATAGTATCAAGGGTTCCGTCCCATGCCAGACTGCACCCTACATACCCTTCCCCCAAAGGGAGCTATATGTACGATTGCTGCCCGGCAAGAGCGAAGACGTCATGCCGACTGCCGCAGGCATTTCAGGGCCTCGGCTTCAAATCGGATTGCGGCCTTTTCTCGTGCCTTGGCGCCGGCTTTTTGGGCGTCGGACTCGACACGCCCATACTCATCAGCACATACCCGAACCCCTTGCGGGCTCCGGTGCAAATGGCCGCGACCGGTCGGGTACATTGGTCTTTGGAGAATTGAGGACCAACGGTGGGCGAACTGAATAGCATTGAGGAGTTGTTTCGAGGGCGGCACTTCGACCGCGAGGTGATCATCCTTTGCGTGCGCTGGTACCTGCGTTACAAGCTCAGCTTCCGCGATTTGGTCGAGATGATGTCTGAGCGCGGGTTGCACCTAGCTCATACCACCATCCTGCGTTGGGTGCAGCGGTATGCACCGGAGTTCATCAAACGCTGGAATCGCTTTGGTCGCCCCGCTGGTCGCTCCTGGCGAGTTGATGAGACTTATATCAAAGTGCGTGGCCAATGGACCTACCTCTATCGAGCAGTAGACAAGAGTGGACAGACGATCGACTTCAAGCTCAGTAGGACACGCGACGTATCCGCGGCCAAGGCCTTCTTCAAGAAAGCAATCAGGCACGAAGGGCAGCCGCCACGGACGATCACCCTCGACGGCTATGCGGCTTCGCATCGCGCTATTCGCGAAATGCGTACTGACGGTCTGTTGCCCAAAGACACGAAGCTGCGCTCTTCAAAATATCTGAACAATCTGATCGAACAGGATCATCGCGGCATCAAGTCCAGAACCCGACCTATGCTCGGCTTCAAGAACTTCGAGTCTGCCGTTATTACGATCGCAGGCGTGGAACTACTCCACCGTATTCACAAAAATCAATTTGCCTTAAGTCGACTGAGGATCAGAGGCCAAGCTGTGCCCGCGATCTGGAATGCCGTGCTCGCCGCGTAAAACACAACATCACTTTACCGCCAACACTCGGCCGCAATGGCTATTTGCACCAGAGCCATGCGGGGATTCTGCCCCAGCTCCAGAAGTTTAGTCATTTGGAATCAGTGTGTAACGCGGCCCCGGGTGCCGGATTCAGGCGGCGCCCAAGCCATCTATTTAGGCGTTGGCGGGATCGAGAATGCAGGTTTGCATGCTATTGCGGGTGATACATAAGCCTACCCGGCCCCGCGGCAGCGCGTCCTAGCGCCGTATGGCGCGTCTTTACCTTCGAATTATTGGCACCTCTTGCGTGAACGAGCATTCTCATCGGGGTTTTCTCCCACGGCTCGCGGCAACTACTCATCGCGATCCAAGACTTTAAACGTTAAACCCTTCAGGATCTCCGCAGTCGTTTTCGGTTGGTAGGCGGCCGCCCGCGTGGCCTTTTCGACTGCTTCTTGCGGCATCTTCGCTACCCATTCGGTGGAGGCGAGCCTGCGACATGCAACTATACAACGCACCCGATCGGAAGTGTCGAGCGAAAGGCGGTCGAGTTCTAATTCACTCAGAGTTTCATTATTAGCTAGTTCGCAGCGGACAAGCTCGTGCTCATCCCTGCTTAGCGCTTCCGAAAGATCGGCTGTAAGTTGGCTACGTCTGGCGACAGCCAATCGTACTGTCAATTCCCGATCGGCAATGAGGTACCGAAGCGCTTCGATGGGCGCATTTGGATTCAAAGCAACGGTTTCCCGTATTGCATTTATTAGTTCCTGGGCAAGATCGATCAGTAGGGCAGGAGGTGTGGTGGGATTCTGGGCAACTTCAATTTGTACATCAACAACCGAGTCCCCGGCGAGGGCATTTAAAAGTGGGACAGGAGCACTCAAAGATCGCGCTGCGGCGGCTCGAACAAACCAGTCCCGGTGCTCTGCAAATCTCATAGCGATCTGAAGCGGCAAACTCGCTTCGGAAAGTGCCAACTTGGTGATAACGCAGTCGGCTTCCTCGATCAAATGTCCCACGACGTCGGCGGGCGCTTTAGGATTGGCGATGACTGCGGCCAAAATTTCGGGCTCAGAACGTTCAGCAAACCTCGCCAGTACCTCTGGCGAGGTGGTGCCCCTCGCCAGGACCACCCTGATCAAAATTGCGAAAGCATCAAATCTCGAATTCCCAGAGAGCGCCATCTGTACCCCAGTTTGATAACTTGACTGACACCTTGGAAGCTTGTGGAATTAACCCGAATAAGTCATGTTGAGCAGAGAGATGTCATAGAGGGACAAGAGAGTGAGACAACTCATCGCAATGTGCCCTCCATGTACCACAGACCATTTCGGATCGTCAATTAATACGCTCATTTTCCCCCTTGCTTCATTGAGCGCACTCCAATCTTCACGAGTGAGCGCGCGAGCGCCTTCCAAGCCCAAGGTGTTCTCCAGAAATGGCGCCAATTGCTCGGGCCTTGGCTTCTTGCCGACTTTTAGTTCAAGTAGAGTCACCGAAGCGAAGAGTTGAATCTGGCGCTGGAGCGCGACCCCGGAAGCGCCGCCTTCCTCAAGAACTTTCATCGTCTCTTCGGACCACTTCGAGCTAAGGTCCGCATCGATTTGCGTCGGTGTGGTCCCGCGAAGAGCAAATTGTGTACGAATGATGCGACGAAGAGAAACAGCTCGGCTGGTGGCCGCGCTTTCTCCCTGGAAATTTTTGTGGAAGTGAAATTCGGACCTTCTCGACATTCGCGTATCTCCTTTGGTCTGCTCAGGCCCCACAGTCCAACCCGGAGCACGACGACTGCCCCCAAACTGATGGTCGGCAACAACCCTCCCCTTCTATCGGCTGTTCTCGTAGTTGGTTTCAGTTGGTGATTCGGCATTCCTAAGCACGTCTAAAATCGCATCTTCCCGATAGCCGAAGTAGTGGCGCTACGATACAGAGCAAAGGCGCAGCTGAAGTACATCCGTTCGATGCACTCGATCTTCAATGATGCGGCTGCTATCGAATGTCGTCAGGTGCCGTCCTCACGCCTAATTGGTTCGCGGCGATGAACCAAGCGCGATCACGTTCGCAACGTCAGATCAATTCAGATCGCACCGCGCTAAACATTCTGCGATTCGTGCCGATAGATTGAGGTGCATACAACATTTCGCTCGGAATTTGCCGCCGAGTAAACGTCAGATTGGCCCGTCTGGTTTAGGCCTCAAACTTCGAAAGCGCTCAAGGGAAAATGGGCCGATCAGCAAGTCAATGCAACCTCGTCGCACACCAAGGCGCATCTGCCGTTCAAGTCGGCATTAATCTCCTTACGGAGCCTTGGATCCGAACCGAACCACACGGTGCCGTCAGCCTTCCTGGCTTGCTGGCCCTGCTATCACGGGATCAAGTGGACAGCTTTCCTGCACTCCGCCGGCACCAGCAGCCGGCATGGCACATGTTCCTCGTGCAACTGGCCGCATTGGCGCTCCATCATGCGGGCATGATTCATCCACCGGAGAGCGAAGATGATTGGCGCGATCTGCTTCGTGGGCTGACGTTGCCGGAGTTCTCGGCGGACGAACCCTGGTGTCTATGCGTGCCGGACAGGAGCAAGCCGGCATTTCTGCAGCCGCCGGTTCCTGTTGGAAAGAAGCTCAGTAAAACGGCAACGACGCCGGATGTTCTCGACGTCCTCATCACTTCGCGAAATCACTCTGTAAAGCAGCAGATTGCCTGGCAGGCTGAAGCCGAAGACTGGATTTTCTCGCTCGTCTCGCTTCAGACGACTGCCAATTATGGTGGCGGTTCAAGTTATTGAGTGGCTCGCCTGAACAATCCCTGTTCGCGCATCATGCTGGCTCTGGTTCCAGTCAATACCAGTAACCCAGCCGACATTAGAAAGCGCCTGGGTCGGTGGTTCAAGCGGGACGTTGAGTTGTTGCTAACCACGCGAAGCGATGAGCTTCACAAATATCAGCACTCGCATTCTTACATGGCCGAGAACGGCATCGGCTTGATCTGGATCGAGGACTGGCCCGTAGGCGAACAACTTCTCCTGAAATCGCTCGATATCTGGTTTGTTGAGGTGTGCCGACGGGTTCGTTTGAGGCTTGATGAGAGAGGCAAGCTCACGGCGGAATACGGCGGTTCCGAGCAAGCACGGATCGACACTGGCGAGCACAGAGGTGCTGTTGGTGACCCTTGGATGCCGGTGTCCAATCTTGGTCGAGGCGCCTTCAAATTGGAGGAGGAGGGCTTCACATACAAAGTTCTTTACGACCTGCTAATCAGCGGGAAGTGGGAATTGCCTTTACTGGCCAAGCCGGCGACTTCCGAGTCGGGCGGCGAAGGCCTGGCGCTGGTGGCAGAGGCGCTTGTGACGGGTCAAGGCAAGACTTGGGGATTCAAGTCCAGGATTCTTCCAACGGGAGGCAAGATCACATGGGCCACGACCCAGAAGATTCAGCGCGAGCAACTCGATCGCGAGAGCCAGCGCTTGATGAAGGACAGCAAAAAGATAATCGACGTTTTGGAGCGTGCGCTCGCCACGCTGGTGGCCGGTGGAGATCTCGAAACTGTCAGTCCCCGGCGTAAAGTTAAATGCCGGAAGTCTGCTCAACCCGCCAAGGAGCAACTAGAACGAAAGGTCGACGAGTTCTTCTTTAGACATCTGTGGGCGTGTTTTGAAGCCCCAAGTCTCGGACAGGACAGAATCGCCGCTGCAACTGACCAATTTCACGGCGAACTCCTCCAGGCGGCAATCAGCGTTTTCGAGGGCGCCAAGGGGTCCATGCCATGCAGGCATGTTATTCGCCCAAAGGCCGAGGTTCAGGCTTGGACGCTGCTCAAGGGTGAGCTCATTCAGTTCGCCTCCAAGGAATCTGCCAAGCAATATTTCTCGGAACCAGAAGAGGCGCGGGACCGTGTCCAACTAGTCGTTGATCGGTTAGCGGTGAAGCTCCTTGAATTCGCTCCGGGGCCGCTCGCGGAGCTCCGCCGGATGGAACCCAGTGGGCCAGGCTGTACAGTTTTCTGGTGGCTTGTCGCGGAGGTAGGCATTCCCGACCTTCCACAGCAGTTGCCTGCATGGATCCAGCTGGTTCGCATTCTCGCAATACTTACCCCCAAAGGAGTGCGAAGCCCAACGGTTCAATTGCAGGATCCACAGCGTCGCCTCGGCGAAGTATTGTGCGATGGCGGCAACCCGCGGTGGTCGGCGCAGCCTACAAGCGACATGAGACCGGTCTATTCCGAAGCGCGGCTTGCCCGCTTTGTGTCACTTCCGACCAACGACCGCGGAACCGCGCTCGAAACCATAGCGAGGATCCTGGCACGGACACGGAGCCCCGAAGTCGGCATCCAGTGCAAAGATTTTGCAAACCTGCTGCTCCATCCTTCAGACCCCAGGCCAATCCATGATCTGGCACGCTTCTACTTTACGCGTCTGCACGCCCTAAAAAAGTCCTACAGGAACGAGGGGAAACATTCATGACTGACTCATGCTTCTTGCAGATTCATACGTTGCATTCCTATCCCGGAGTTTTGCTGAATCGAGACGACACGGGCCAAGCCAAATGTCTACCTTATGGTGGCGTGCTCAGAACTCGGATTTCTTCTCAATGTCTCAAATGGCATTGGCGCTATCCAGACGGCAGCCCTGTCGCGGGTATCAAAACACCTGTTCGGGAAAAACATGCTCTTCAGAAACTCGCGGGCTTTGTGGATTCGAAACGGTCCCGCGCTCTCGTGAAGCATGAGGTGATCGGACCACTTCGGGCCAATTTTCCCGACGACATTCTTGACGTCATTGAGAATGGATTTGACCACGTGATCTACGGAGAATCGAGCGATCGCGTGCACCAGACCCTACTTTTCGGACGGCCTGAGTTGGATTGGTTGAGGCAAAAGGCTGAGTCGATTGCAGGAAACGCAGCGAATGCAGAGGATGCTGAGGTGACAGTAAAATCCTGGGCGGCACAATACAAGCAGAACATTGAAGCTCTGCGCGCTTCCGAGGCGCTTCCCGGCGGCCTCGTCGCCGCGCTCTTCGGGCGCATGGTCACCTCCGACCTTAAGGCGAATATCGAAGCACCTATATATGTAGCCCATTCCTTCACTGTTCACGCAGCAGAGACCGAGGTCGATTTCTTCATAGCGGCGGATGACCTCGCGAATGATCAATCCGCAGGTGCAGATCACTTGGGAAATACGGAGCTGACATCGGGAATCTACTACGGTTACGTCGTCGTTGACATGCCCGGATTGGTTGCCAACTGCAACCGGGACCGGACCTTGGCGGCAGAGGTTGTCAACAATTTGCTGTACCTGATCGCCGAAGTTTCCCCGGGCGCGAAGATTGGTTCGACGGCCCCATTCAGCCGTTCGGCTCTGATGCTAGTTGAATCCGGGGACCGGCAACCTCGGAGTCTTGCCGCGGCATTCCGTAAGCCGGTCGAACCGGACTTTGAGCAGGCAATCTCAACTTTGAAGGAACACCTCCGTGCGCTGGACCGGGTCTATGAAACAGGAGAAAAGCGGAGGCACCTGTCACTTTCTCAATCTTCGTTGCCACTAAGCCGGCATCTCTCAATGAAGAACCTCGCCGCCTGGGCCGCCAACCAGGTGAGGGTGTCGAAATGATGCGGCCACATCGCTGGTTAATCCTGCGGCTTGAGGCGCCACTCGTCTCCTTCGGCGGTGTCGCCATCGACCATATCGGCGTCACACGCGACTTCCCTGCGGCATCAATGCTTACGGGAATGATCGCCAATGCGCTCGGTTGGGATCGCATGGACTGGCGCAACCACCAGGCACTTCAGGATCATCTCGTGTTTGCTTCGAGGATCGATCGTGAGGATCCAGCGAGCGCACTTACTGACATTCAGAATGTAAAGTTGAGCGCGGATGATAAGGGATGGACAACTGGAATTAAACCGGAGACACGCGGCAGCGGCGAGAAAACCTGCGAGTCACCCTACAGACGCAAGCGAGATTACTTTGCAGATGCAGCCGTGACGATAGCGCTCAGACTTGTCGCTGGCAATTTGGAGGCATGTGATCTCGAGCCCGGACTCAGCCTTGATTCGCTGGCGGCAGCTCTCATGCGGCCCAAGCGCCCAATCTTTCTGGGTAGAAAAACCTGCTTGCCAGCTGCGCCTGTCCTCCACCGGGATGAATCTGCGCCGACAGCTTACGAAGCACTCGCCCTGGTACCCGCCGCCGACGGAGCTAAAGGACCGTTACGCTGCTGTTGGCCAGTGGGCGAGGGACCAGTGTCCGGCAATTCCGTCCTTCGAATTGTCGACATTGCCGACCTGCGCAACTGGAGGACCGGATTGCATGGTGGGTCACGACGAGTTGTCGAAGGCACCCTCCATTGGATCGGAGCAACAGCATGAGTGAATTGCATTTGGTTCATCTTCCGGTTTCTTCCCTCGCTCTTGGAACCTGGGCGGCGGTTCGCAGATATGGCATGACATCCTGGAAAAACAAAAAAGAGGCGGAGGGTCATTTCACGTTTTGATGAAGGACGTGCGCTACACCATCTGCTGACGGAGTTGTTCGGCAAAAGGGCCATTCACCCATTTCGTGCATTCTGGTCGGCTGACGGGAAACACCTTGAGGTCTATGGTTACAGTTCATGCGATGCCCAAAGCTTGAAACAAATCGCTCGCGAGGTAGGATTGCCGGATGCCTTGGCTGTCAGCGAAGTCAGCGGAATTCGAAGCAAACAGATGCCGAGTGAATGGAATGTCGGACGGCGCCTTGCCTTCGAAACACGCGTCCGACCCGTAAGCCGGCTGAAAGATGATCTCCCGCCATTCAGAACGGGGGCGGAAATTGACACCTTTCTTGTTGAAGCGATGCGCCGGTTTCCCAGTCCAGATACATCTGGAACTGGCATGCTCCAGGCGGGCAGAACAAGGGAGGCGGTTTACACGGATTGGCTCGCGGACCGTCTTGGAGATTCAGTTCAGCTTTGCTCGGGGACCCGTTTATCGCGCTTCGCACGTGTCCGCGTCGCACGTGAGGGCAGTTCACCGGAAGGACCAGATGCGATACTCCGGGGCGAATTCGTCATAAAGGATGCCACCGCTTTTTCCAATGCCGTTACGAATGGAGTCGGACGGCGTAAGGCTTATGGCTACGGCATGTTGCTTCTTCGCCCGGCTCAGATGGTCTAGGCAATCATCACCCGGCGCAAAAAACAAGGCTGAGTGTAATTTCTATCTGGACAGCGAAAGCGCCATCATTGGCCAGGAAAGGAGAGTCAGAATTTTGCTAAATCGCATACGTGGAGCGAGTTGAGATGGAGAGGTTCCCCCGCATGTGCGGGGATAGACCCTACAGCTTCCAGACGCGCTTCGACGCCACCAAGGTTCCTCCGCGTGTGCGGGGTTAGACCCTGGTGGTACCGCGCTCTCGAACATTACCGTCCGGTTCCCCTGCGCATGCGGGGATAGGCCCCAAAAGTCTGCCAGCACAGCCAAATGTGCTTGAGCTTCCTCATGTGCTGGGAGCTATCGGCTCCGGCAGAAACGTCGCGCATTTCGAACGAGGGCACTGCGGTCCGCGTCGGTTTCTCGATCCACTCAACACAATTCAAGGAGACACAAATGGCGGGATTGCCGATCGATACGGGTGATGTCCAAGCCTCACCGGCTTCTCCGCAGCGCGTCCTGGCGCCTCCTGATGCGCCGTTTTCACCGGACTGACTCGCAGCCATCACTTGGTCAGCTCACCGGAAACAAATGTGGATTGGCTGCTATTCGTCGCCCAGCTCCGGACATTCCTGCTCAGGCTGACAACCAGGAGCCCGAGTTTATGGACAATCGCCCGTTCTGATTTCTCCGGCTTTTCTTCCTGGATTGCGTTCGCCAAGGCCAGCTGCCACCGAAGGACCGCTGCTCATTTGGTGCAAATCTTGAACCTAAGGCTTTGTGCATAAATAACTACGTCAGTGTGGTGTGATGGTGTAATTCCAGTCACCATGGAAGGCATGGCGGGTGAGCCACACAGTGGCCAGTTGCGCATCGGATACCTTCACGCCCTTGGGATATTTCCTCTCGTCCAGTTCTGCGCGCACAGTCAGTCCCTGCGCTGTCGTTGTGGCGGCAATCAGTTGCACGATGGTTTTGAAACTGCGCAGCGGCTTGCCCCGCCAGTTGAGGGTGATGAAGGAAAACAGGCGATGCTCGATCTTATTCCACTTGCTGGTTCCCGGCGGCAGATGGCATACCGTGATGGGGATGCGCAATTCATCGGCCAGCGCTTGCAGTTCGATCTTCCATAGACGTACGCGATAGCCGTTGCTGCCGCCGCCATCGGCGCTGATCAGCAGCCGACTGGCCTTGGGATAGCGCTGGCGCCCCATGGCCGTCCACCAGCGGCGGATGGCCTCGACGGCGAAGCTGGCCGTGTCGTGATCCGTGCCCACACTGACCCAGCCCTTGTTGTCGGCGATGTCGTAAATCCCGCAGGGAACGGCGCGGCCGAGTTTCGGATCGATGAAGTCATGCACTTTGACGGCTTCCGGCATCCCACGAGGGCGCCATTCCCGGCCGTTGTTCTTGTAATTGCCGATCAACTCCTTCTTCTTCGTATCCACGGAGATGACAGGCTGGCCGGCTTTCAAAAACGCCGCCGCTTGATCGTTGAGATATTGAAACTGCGCGTTTCGATCCATGTGCTGGCCGCCTTCCCTGATTTTACGGTTGGCCTGTAGGCTGTAACCCAGGTCGCGCAGGCAATCGGCAATCACATGGGGACACGCGGTGTGCCCGTGCTGGTGCAAGGCCTGGGATAAATGGCGCAGGCTTTTCGAGGTCCAGAGCAAGATCCGCATCGGATCGCCCCGCGTAGCGGGAGCAACCAGCCTTTTGAGATCGGATAACAGAGAGGCATCGGAAACACGCTTGGCCTTGCGTCCACCGCCGGGCTTGCGTATCCGCCCGCTGTCGGCGCGAGGCCTTTTCCGGCTCTCCGCCATGCCGCGCGCGATCGTGCTGCGCGCAACACCGGTGACCCGCGCTACCGCGCTGACACCGCCATAACCGTAAGCACGCGCCTCGGCGGCGACAAACAGCCGACGGCTCCGCTCGTCTAATGCGGGAGACAACTCCCGGAAGCGACGCCGAATCTCCGCCGTAGATCTTGCCACACAGAAACGCTACCTGACGGCAACGCTTTTTTGAAGTGCTTATTTATGCACATAGCCTAACGCGGACCACCTGCGCAATCGTGCCGGCTGAGAATCGCACGGCATGTCTTGGCGGTCATACCACGGTCCGGCAAATCGCGCCGCCAACCCGATCTAAATCCCGACCGCCAAGACTCCGAATGCTACAAGCCTGCAACCCTGTTGGATCGACGATGACGCGGGAATTAGCCTGCTGCTTTCCCGCTGGCATCGCGTCTGAGAGTTCCGGCCGGACTGGCAAAGCTATTGATATTTCGCGCACAAGTTTGCCGACTGTTCTTCTCGTTTGTGCGGCGGCTACGGCTTAGGACTCTGAAAAACCTTCAAGAAACGCCATATCGATTTAGGAGATTTGATCACGAAAGTGCACGGTGAGGACATCGGTCGTGGTCAGGGACAGCGGAAGTGAGCGGTTGGAGCGAGGTTATCCGCACTCCCAGTTTCAGCTTTACCGGCTCGATTCCTCGGCTGACTAAGCGATGGGGAAATGAATGGCGACGAGAATTAGGGAGGAAGTTTTGATGGATAACTCATGAGATGCTCTGCGATTAGGCTAGCGTCACGGTCGTGCAGGCGGACGGAATCTAGCTGCTGAACGGCGTCGTTTTGTGCAAGAGCAATTGCGAGTTGCTTGTGAACCCGCGAGCTGGGGTCATTGAGTGGCGGGCTTTTTAAGACATCGAACCGAAGGCTTGTCTTTGTTTTTGTCAGTTGAGATTCTTGAGAGTTCAAGAGAAAAGCGAAAAAGCAACTGGCGATCAGGGTGCCGAGTGATCTTGAATTGAGGGTTTTTAAGCGACCGAGGATCGCAGCAATTCGCGCAGTTGGAGTGTCGGGTCTACCGCGGATTCTTGAGCTTTAGAGGTGTTGTGCTGCGGAGTTATGTGCCCGTCACGGGTCTTTCCCGGCCGCGGCATCCTGTCCGTCTTGGCGGTGGCCAGGGTTCAGATGTTTGCTAAGTCAAGGGTCTTTCTCGGGCCGGAGAATCATCGAAAACAAGGGAACGTCCAGGGCGTAATCAAAAGAGGTGTGTCTGGAGGGGGTATGTCAGCTAAAATCATCACCGAATGGCCAAGTCGGGCACTCCATGTAAAGCTAAGAAACTAAATTAGTTAAACTGAAAATAAAGGCATTTTTTGATCATAATCCTGGAAAACAAATATCCGTACTATTTCCGTACTGTTTCCGTACTGTGTCCGTACTATTTCCGTACAATATCCGCATGCGACTCAGAACGAATATAGGGGTGCACTTTTTACAATCCTCGCGGAGATTCCGTACGTTTTCCGGGTTCTGCTCGGATCGTGTACAGCCACACCGCTGATCTCCCATCACACCTGAACCAACTCCATCAGCTTGGCGTAGCTGTTCACCACCGCGTACTTGACCTGCTCGGACGTGATCCGGCTGAAGAATTTCCGCGCGCACTCAATCTTGGTCTCCTCGATTTTCCTGAATTCCATTGACGACATTGAGCCCTTCGTCTCCGCCACAAAGTACACGTGCTTCACTGCGCCTTGCTTGAAAGCGATCGCCCAGTCGGGGGTATATCCGCCAACCGGAGTCGGAATTGAGAACGCCTTGGGCAGCTTGGCATACACCTCGATCTCTGTACCGCCGTCAAGCAACGCGACGAATTCCCGCTCGTTCTTCGAGTCCGTAAAGACGTAATCGGAGATGTGGTGATTCGTCTTTACCACTCGGTTGGAGTCCGTTGGCAGCTTCTCCTCCGCGAAAATATCCACTCCGTACGTCTCATCGATCGCGCTGTACGTCAAGTGATCGACCACCACAGTCGCCTTCTGTTCGTTGATCAGGCGGGCAGCATTCCGCAGGAAGTCCTCCGGATTGACCTGGTAATTGGAGAAGACCGATGGCTTAATTCCGCCAAGGATCCGACCAATGGTGCCACGTGTCAGCTGAGTTTGCTCCGCCAGTTTCCCGATCAGGTCGTACTTGACGGCCGAGAGTACCGAGGATTTCAGCTTGGCCGTCTGCGTCTCGTGGAGCTTAAATCCCTCGCCGGCCCGCAATCCTTCGTACGTCGTGTCGGCTAATTGTTCACCTCGCTGGACCACATATTGCAGCGGAGCCACGCTCAATTCCGAATCCAGTGCCGCAACAGATTTCGCAACCAGCTCCCCGGAATCGAACTGGACTGCGTATACCGCCTTCTGGTGGATGCGGTTCCAGAGCGCCTGGAACTCGACTTTCTGGAAATTGGAATTCAGGTGATTGCGCTTCGACTTGCGATCATCCTCCGGCAGCGGGATTTGCGAGTCAGCAAATACCGAGTCAATTAGCTTCAGGATTTGCGTCGAATAGGCTGCCAATTCCGGCGGAAGTGGCGCGACCGTTCCCGCCGCCTTGGCGTCGTGATACCCGGCTGTGATCTTGTCATCGTCATCGGTGTAGTCGTTTTTGATCAGATAGCGGGTGATCGCTTTGGCCATTGCCGGCGTCACCTGGATGTCGCCTGCTTCGGTTTGAAGGACCTTGCCGACGAAATAATCCACGTCAGCTTTTCTCGGTCTGGCCGAAATAGCCTCCGCAATTTCCTTCTGCAGACCAGCCACGAACTCCTTATCCCCTTGGCGGCGACCACTGTCAGCACGTTCAGGTCGTGCACAGTTGCGGGATCATCCATCCTGTCTCCGCGCTGATTGACGCAAAGTCGCAACCCGCGACCGACCTCCTGGCGCCGGCTGGTGACGTTTTCCGGGTCCGCCTTTTTCAGCATTCCGATCACAAATACGTTCGGATTATCCCAGCCTTCGCGCAACGCCGAGTGCGCAAAAATGAACCGGACCGGCTCCTCGAAGCTGAGCAATTGCGCCTTCCGCCTCAGGATCAGGTCGTACGCGTCCACATCATCCGAGGTCCGTTCCGCCGAGCGCGCGCCAACATCCGGTCAACCAGGCGCTTGCTTTTCTTTTCGATCGAGAAGTAACCCTCGTGCGTCCGGCCGGGTTCAATGCGTTTCAGGTACTCGTTGTACTCGCTCGGCTGCAGGGTCAAAACCTCATTCAGGTGCGCCTTGTATTCATCTTCAAAGATGGCGGCGTACTCGCCCTGCTTCTCAATGCTCCCATCGTACTGACGATATTTCGCTACTTCATCGATAAAGAAAAGCGTCAGAACCTTGATGCCTTTGCTAAATAATTGGCTCTCCTTTTCGAAGTGCGCCTGGATTGCCTCGCGGATTTGCAGCCGGCGAAGCACCGCATCCGTCACGTCCCCGCACGCATCGCCGACGGTCAATGTCACCCCGTTGGTAAAACTCAGCGTCCCGTCGTTGGCATTCATGTGGGCAACCACGTAGCCCAGGTACTGGTCCAGCTCGCCTGACTTGGCGTGGAGACTGTCACCTTTCGCCAGCAGCCGCAACTTCCGGGCGATCCCATTCTCCTGCCGGATCTCCAGTTCCACCCGGGCCTGCGGCGGCTTGTCCGTCGAAACTTCGATCGACTGCAGGTAGAGATACGCGCCGGCGCCGGCCTGGCCCTTCACGCTAATTCCGCGGACGCCGATCTTTTTAACGAGCTTTTGGTTGAACGCATCCAGCGCATCCAGCCGGTATACCTTGTTGTGCTCCTGCTTGTGGGTGGCCGAATAGCGGAGAATGAAGAGCGGGTTGAACTCCTTCATCGACTCAACCGTGCGCGCGCCTTCCATCTTCTGCGGCTCGTCCAGGATCAGAATCGGCCGGTTGGCGGCGATCACATCAATCGGACGACGGGACTGGAAGTCGTCCAGCTCCTCATAAATTCGGCGGGCATCCTTGCCACGGGCGTTGAATGCCTGCACGTTAATGATCATCAGGTTGATGCCCGAGTCCGAGCTGAAGCTCTCCAAATTGTGCAGCGCCTTGGAATCGTAAATGAACGAGCGGACCCTTTTGCCGTAACTCTCCAGGAAATGTTCCGCCGTGTCGGCCAACGATTGGGCCACGCCTTCCCGGATTGCGATCGACGGAACGACAACAATGAACTTGCACCAGCCGTACTTTTTGTTCAGCTCGAAGATGGACTTGATGTAGCAGTAGGTCTTGCCGGTGCCGGTTTCCATCTCCACATCCAGGTTCACCGGACTCACCTTGGTCTGCTTCAGCGAATCGGAAACGGGCAAATTCTGGCGGACCTGCACGGCCTGAATTTTCTTTAGGATTGACTCGGTCGGAAGCAGCAGAGCATTATTCCGGAAACCCGAGTCCATCTCAAGGCGCGCCTGCTGGCCGGTCGCCACCCTGCCGGGATCGATCCGGTATCCTAAGCCGGTCTGCAGCGGCTGGCCGTCGAAACAATCCACGACGGCTTTCACCGCTTCGGTCTGGTAGCTCTGGACTTTAAATCGGAACTT
Organism: Occallatibacter sp.; assembly: GCA_035529815.1. GTDB lineage: Bacteria > Acidobacteriota > Terriglobia > Terriglobales > Acidobacteriaceae > Telmatobacter. Next base: position 16,899 of record DATKWA010000035.1, read on the forward strand.
CATAGTTAGAGCGACCTGACTTCCGTGTCCGGAGAGAAGAATTTGAAGATCTGTTCCACGTTGATCTTGACAGCATCCGAACCGTAGCTGGCGTCGCGGAAGACGGCACGCAGCGGTTTGCGCTTCGCAATCTCCTTCACCATGTCGTCGGTCAGGCTGGCATCGAAGCAGGCGGCCAGGGCATTTGTGTCCACGAAAAAGACCTGCTTGCCGAAGAGGTGCTCGGTCGCAATCGGCAGCGCGAGGTCAATGCCCCAATCCACCAGAACCTGGAAGAGCAGGTCCTCCGCCGTCCTGTCCGGCTTTATGTTATCCACCTGCGCCAGCAAATCACCCTGGGCAACGGCTTCGGTATCCAAGCACACCGAGGACCGCCCCGCAAAGCGGTTAAAGGAGGTCAGACGCTGGGCTTTGAACTCCCAAAGAGCTGCTTGGGGTGCCAATTCGAGAGGGGGGGTAGAACGACCGTGAGGTCGTTTTAGCGTATAGCGGCAGCTAGATATCATTACTCGCCTCGCCCTCGGCGTTCACTCTTTTCTTATCCGCCGTAGGAAATATCTGTCGGAAATACGATTTTGCGCTAGACGGCTTTCCTTTCCCTTCGCCTATCCCTAATCTGCCTATATGGCGTCATCCTCTTCAACTGCGGCAGCCAGTCAGGCCCATTGTCAAATGACGGGCTCGGCGCATTCGCAGTCTTTTCTTGGGTTTGAGCCCTATGTGGCGGCCGAAGAAGCAGCGGAGTTTTTGAAGATCACTCCCAGGCGGGTAAAGGAAATGGCGCGTGCCGGAATCATTCCAGCGCACCCGGTCGATCCGGACGCCGAGAGGAAGGAATGGCGCTTCCTCTTGTCTGAGCTTTCTGTCTGGATGCGTGCCAATTCCGGCACAAAGCACCGGCAGTAGTGGGCGAGTTTCGAATAGAGAGGCGGTATACTGGGTCCGCTTAGGCGGTATCCGTGGTTGCCGGAATTGGGAGAAAGCATGGCAGACACGAGGTATCAGGCAGGCAGTTTGAAAAAATTCAACACGAAGCAAGGCCTGGTTTGGAAGCTGCGGTATTTCGCACATCGGAACCCCGATGGCAAATGGTCAGAGCAAACCCCATTACTCGTTGGCGCAGTTTCTGATTTTCCAACGGAAAAAAGGGCTCGAGCCGAAGCCGTGAGGCTGGGGCTCATTGAACAAATCAACCGAACCAGCGTTCCACTCAATAAGGTTACGTTCGGTTTCATCGCGCGAGACTACATTCGGATCAACCTCTCGGATGAAGCCATCAAACCCAAAGCCTCCACAACTAGGTACACGGAGGGCCTGATTATCAAAAAGCATTTGCTCCCTCGCTGGGACAATGTGCTTGTTGTCGAGATGAAGGCTTTGGACATTGAGACCTGGCTGAAGAGTGTGTCAGTCGATACGCTCGGAGAAAAAAGGCAGGAATGGGATTCCCTGACCAAATGGCGCCGAGTGATGAATGACATCATCCTTTACGGGCAAAAACACGACTTCATTCCCGAGTCGTGCGACCCCATGGAGAAGGTGGACGTCCCGGGTTCGAGTTCAAATTACGAGGCGATCGTCCTGACCCCGAAGCAGACGTTTGTAATGCTCAATTCACTTCCGTTGTTACAGCAAACAATGGTTGTGCTGGACGCCGCGACCGGAATTAGATACAGCGAGATAGCAGGTCTCCAGTGGAAAGATGTGGATTGGGAAGATAAATGCATCCACATCGAACGGCGCTGGATTCGAGGTAACTTGCATAAACCCAAGACGCCAGCATCCAGGGCCGCGGTTGCGATGTCCGACGTGCTCGCTGCGTACCTGTTGGCGTGGCGCAAGGAGACGATGTACGGCAAAGACACGGATTGGATCTTTGCAAGTAGCCGCACTAAGGGAGAGACGCCGCGGGTTGGGAACATGCTTGTCCGCAGCTACCTGTATCCAGCTGCTGTTAAAGCTGGCGTTCTCACAACCACCAACATCAAGGTAATGAGAACGGTAAGGAAGAAAGGAAAAAAGGAGAAGGCCGAGGTGGAAGTACCCATCTACTTCGACAAGAAGGGCAAGCGGGTGAAGCGCTTCGGCTTCCACCAGTTCCGCCATAGCCTGTCCAGCTTCCTTACAACGAAGAAGAAGGTCGACCCAAAGACGGCGCAAACCGCCCTGCGTCAGAGCGATTCTAGGTTCACCATGGACAAGTACACTCAAACCGACAAAGACGAGCTTCTGGCCGCGCAGAACCTGATGCTCGACGCAATCTTCAAGACCGAGCCCCGGGCAATTCAGTAGTTTTGGGTGAAACCTTGGGTGAAAAAGAGGAAAAATCTCGGGCTATGATGCAGATTAAACCATTGATTCTAAAATATGGTAGGCACGACTGGACTCGAACCAGCGACCTCTTCCGTGTCAAGGAAGCGCTCTAACCAACTGAGCTACGCGCCTGCAGTGCAACAGGAAGTAGTCTAACAGGATCGGGGACCGCGGGGAAAGATGAAGCCTACCACTTCCATGGGGTGTGCTGTACCATCGTTCACAAGAAAACGAATCTCATTCTTTTGCGATGTACGCGGCGGTGTCTTAAGGGGCGGGCGGACGCTTCGATGTTTTGTCGGGATCTGCCGTTTCCACGGGCCGGCCGAGGATAGCACTTGAGGCGAGTCCGGGACTCAAGTCTCTGCATTTTTGTCGATCCGCCATTTACGATGATTCGAGACCGCGAATGAATCCGTTCCGCACAGCACCGAATCTGCTCACGCTGTTGCGCATCTGCCTGGCGCCGTTTCTGGTGGATGCAATTCTTGAAGGCAAATACGAGCTCAGCTTCGGCTTGTTCGTTGTCGCGGGGCTGACCGATGCGCTGGATGGGGCGCTCGCGCGCTGGCTTGGGCAGCGTTCCGTGCTCGGCCAATACCTTGACCCGGTTGCCGACAAGCTGCTACTCAGCACTCTTTTCCTGGTGCTGATGCACAGGGGGTTGATCCCGACCTTTGTGACTGTGCTTGTCTTCGGCCGCGACGTTGGAATCCTGCTCGTGGCGGCGATTCTCTATGCGGCCATTGGCAGGCGCGAGTTCAAACCCAGCATGCTGGGCAAGGCTAATACCATCGCCCAGGTCAGCGCCGTGGCCGCAGTACTGCTGCATCAACTCACCGCTGTGCCGTGGGTGGTCGTTTTCCGCATGTTGGCGCTCGATGCCACCATCGTACTCACCGTGGTCTCGGGCCTCCATTATGCCTGGGCAGAGTCACGCCGTACCAGCAGCCACACGGCCAACGGCAACACAGCAAAGTAAAGCTCAAACTAAAGCGCGTCCAGCGCGGGGCTTATGCGTCGTCGGAAACGTCCTCTGTTTCAGCGGTTTCTTCGATCTCCATGTCGCGGAACTCGCCGGAGTCAAAGACCTCGCCACATTCCAGACACTCGACATATTCCGCGTCTTCGTGCCGGGAGACGATTCGTACCTTTGGGTGTTTGCAGACTGTTGCCATCGTTCGTAGTGTCGGTCGAAACAGGTCCTCTTTCCGCAAAATTGTAGCGATCTTTTCGCCAAATTAAAATGGGCATTTGTTGAATCTTCCATCTTTCCTGCATTTTTCCCTAATCTGCTTTCCGATTTGCGGTCCTGAACCCTTTGATCGATTTGTCCTATCGACTTGAAATCCCGACAGAAACGGTCGTATACTAAATCAAGACCGAAGAAGTCGGATATATAAGATGCTCAAGCTGTCTAAAAAGGCCGATTACGGGTTGATGGCGCTCAAGTATCTTGCCGAGCACCCGGAGACAGTTGCGCTCAGCGCAAAAGAGGTGGCAGACGCCTACGGCATTCCGGCGCAACTGCTGGCCAAGATTCTCCAGTTACTCACCAAGCAGGGTTTGCTGCGATCCCATGCCGGCATGAACGGCGGCTATGAGCTGGCAAGAGACGCGCGTGAGATTTCGGCCTACGAAGTGATTCACGCCATTGATGGGCCATTTTTCATCACTTCCTGCACCAAGGGAACCAAATCGTGTGATTTGACGCCGAGCTGCACCATCAAGGAGCCCTTGGCGCGTGTAAACGAAACCATTGCCGGAGTTCTCAAGAGCATCAGCATCCAGGATCTGGCAGAACATGAACACCCGGCGGCAAGAGCTACCGAAACGCAGGGGTTGGTTGAATTGACTTTGTAGTGCACATACAGCAGTTTTCCCCCTCCGCGCCAAGCGGAGCAGAGTACCGACGAGGATGGAGATCAGAATGAGTACAGTTACAAGCAATGTGGAAGTGCCAGCAGGGGTGAAGTTGCCAATTTATATGGATAACCACGCCACCAGCCCGCTCGATCCGCGGGTGCTGGAGGCGATGATGCCCTACTTCACCGAGAAATTTGGGAACGCGGCCAGCCGCAACCATTCCTTCGGATGGGAGGCCGAGCAGGCCGTGGAGACTGCGCGCGAGCAGATTGCGAAACTCATCGGCGCCACCGCCAAGGAGATCATCTTTACCTCCGGTGCCACCGAGAGCGATAACCTCGCCATCAAGGGCATTGCGGAGATGTACCGCGAGCGCGGCAACCACATCATTACTCAGGTCACCGAGCACAAGGCGATTCTCGATACTTGCAAGCGCCTGGAGAAGTACGGCTATCGCGTCACCTATCTGCCGGTCAAGGCCGACGGCCTCATTGATATCGAAGACCTGAAGCGCGCCATGGACGACAAGACGATTCTGGTCACCATCATGGCGGCCAACAACGAAATTGGCGTGTTGCAGCCCATCCGCGAAATTGGCAAGCTCTGTCACGAGAAGGGCGTCATCTTCCATACCGATGCGGTACAGATCGTCGGCAAGGTTCCATTCAACGTGATTGCCGATAATGTGGACGTGGCCTCGCTTTCCGGACACAAGATTTATGGCCCCAAGGGGGTTGGCGCGCTCTACGTGCGCCGCCGCAACCCCCGCGTACAGATCGCAGCGCAGATTGACGGCGGCGGCCACGAGCGCGGCATGCGGTCCGGCACACTCAACGTTCCCGGCATCGTCGGCATGGGCAAGGCTTGCGCAATCGCCATGGAAGAGATGGATTCAGAAGCAGCCTACTTGCGCGGCCTCCGCGATAGCCTCAAGGCAAAGTTTGAAGCCGAACTAGACTACATTCACGTGAACGGCTCCTGGGAGCATCGCCTCCCCGGCAATCTCAACATGAGCTTCGTCTATGTTGAAGGCGAGTCGCTGTTGATGGGCATCAACGACGTAGCGGTCTCCAGCGGTTCTGCCTGCACCTCGGCAACGCTCGAGCCCTCCTACGTGCTCAAGGCCCTCGGCCTCGGCGATGATGTCGCACACAGTTCCATTCGCTTCGGGCTGGGCCGCTTTAACACCCAGGCTGAAGTTGACTACGTTGCCACCAAGGTCATCGACATCGTCAAGCATCTGCGCCAGCTCTCGCCTCTCTACGAGATGGTGCAGGAAGGCATCGACCTGACCAAGATTCAGTGGGCGGCGCACTAAGTACGAGTGTTCTAGGTGCCTCATCCTCCCCGCGTTGTTGTACTTGCGGCCAGGGTGGGGTGCAATGGTCAAAGTTTTTCGATGCGGCGAGCAAGCCTGCCGCATCCAACAAATGTACAGCGGCTTCCCCCGCAGGAGGAGTAGAAGATGGCATACAGCGACAAGGTAATCGACCACTACAACAACCCGCGCAATGTGGGCCAGCTCGACAAGAGTTCCACAGAAGTCGGCACGGGTCTTGTCGGCGCACCCGAGTGCGGCGACGTGATGCGGCTTCAGATCCGCGTCAACCCCGAAACGCAGGTCATCGAAGAGGCCAAGTTCAAGACCTTCGGCTGCGGCTCGGCGATTGCAAGCTCTTCGCTGGCTACGGAGTGGATCAAGGGCCGGACCGTCGAAGACGCGATGGCGATCAAGAACACCGACATCGTGAAAGAGCTGTCGCTGCCCCCCGTCAAGATTCACTGTTCGGTTTTGGCCGAGGATGCAATCCGCGCGGCCATCGGCGACTGGAAGAAGAAGAACGGCGTTGCAGAAACAGCAGACGCTGCCGCTGTGGCGCACTAAGAGGCTTCCCTTTCCTGCAAGGGGCCGCGGGTCACTCCGCGGCCCTCAAGAAACGGGAGAGCCGTGAAAGCAAAGGCAAGTATGGCGAACATGGTCAACATCGAATCCAAGCCGGCCGAGGGGGCTTTCGCGCCGCCGCCGCAGCCCACCACGCCGCAGGCGCCCAATCAGGGCCTGCAGGTAACGGACCGCGCCGTCAAGCGCATTCGCACGGCCATGGCCAAGGAAGGCATCTCACCGGAAGAAGGCGGGCTGCGCCTCGGCGTAATGGGCGGCGGCTGCTCCGGGCTTTCTTATTCCATCAAGTTCGATACTCAGCCACGCGAGCGCGATCGCATTTACGACTTCGACGGCGTCAGGGTCTTTGTCGACCCCAAATCTTTCTTGTATCTGCACGGCATGACGCTGGACTATGAGGAGACGCTGATGCGGCAGGGGTTCAACTTTATCAATCCGAACTCCTCGCGTTCCTGCGGCTGCGGTTCATCGTTCTCTTAATTAAAGTTGTTGGGTGAGAGCGTGTTCGGCGAGGCCAGGTGGCTGGTTTCTGCCCGCAAATAGCAAGCAACAATAGAGTGTGGGGCTCTACTCCTGAGGGAACAATCGGCATCTTGTGCATTCCCTCGGCGGCTAGGGCCACGCGGATTTTCCAACGTCCATGTACGGGTTTCAACCCGTACCCTTCAAGTCGGGAAGTTTTCAGGCCGGCATTAAGAGTGCAGTCATGTTGAAGGTTCTCGATTCGGCGATACCGGTTGCATGTTGGTCCTGTTCGGTGGCTCACAACGAGTCCACTCTCTTTTGTCCCCATTGCAGCAAGATTCAGCCCCCTCCGGGAGGCGATTACTTTGCCGTATTCTCGCTGCAGCAAAGGCTGAACCTGGATCTGGCCTCCCTCGAACACGAGTTTCACCGCCTTAGCCGCAGGGTCCATCCTGACCGCTTTGCGCGCGCGGGAGAAAACGAGCGTCAATGGAGCCTGGCAGACACTGCGCTGCTCAACGACGCTTATCGCACGCTGAAAGATCCCATCCGCCGCACCGAGTACCTGCTCAAGCTCGAAGGCGCGGAGATCGGCGAGGAGTTCAGCGGCAAGGACCGCAAAGATCCATCGCGCGTTCCCGCCGACCTGCTCGAAGAGGTCTTCGAGTTGAACATGCAGCTTGAAGAGATGCGCATGGCTCGCAAAATGGGCGAGACCGAACTCGATCTCGAAGCTAGTCTGGAGCAGGCGAAGTGCAAGTTCGATGTCCTGCTTGAAGACGTAGATCAAGACCTGAGCACTCAGTGGCAGGTGTGGGACGAGGGCGACGCAGCAGCCCGCAAGAAATCTGAAAAGACTATGGTGGCCCTCCTTGACCGGCGGCGCTACCTGAGCAATCTGGTCCGCGACGTGACCGAGACATTGGGAGCTTGAACAGAAAACATGGCGGAAGGACGCGTAGTTGGAATCGACCTGGGAACCACAAACTCCCTCGTCGCATATATGGAGGGCGATGCGCCGGTGGTGATCCCCGGCGTCGATGGCTCAAATCTCGTGCCCTCGGTGGTCGGGCTCGACCCGATGCATGAGGGAGACCGTCCCACTGTAACTGTGGGCAACAGCGCCCGCAAGGCCCTCATTGAAACGCCGGAGCGCGTCATCTACTCCGTCAAGCGCCTCATGGGCCGCGGCCTTGAAGAGATTCAAAGCGAGCTCAAGCTGTTTCCGTTCCGCCTGGCCGACGACGTGGAGTCGGGCGAAGTTCCGCGGATCCAACTAGGCGAAATGCGCTTCACTCCACCCGAGATTTCCGCCTACATTCTGCGCCAGCTCAAGCGGAACGCCGAGCGGTTCTTTGGCGCGCCCGTCACGCAGGCCGTCATCACCGTTCCGGCCTATTTCAACGATGCGCAGCGCCAGGCCACCAAAGACGCAGGCCGCATGGCTGGCCTCGACGTGTTGCGTCTGGTCAACGAGCCCACTGCGGCGGCACTGGCTTATGGCCTCGATCGCGCAAAGGCTGGAACGATCGCCGTCTACGATCTTGGCGGCGGAACCTTCGACATCTCCATCCTCAAGCTGCGCGACGGAATCTTCGAAGTCCAGTCCACCAACGGCGACACGCACCTCGGCGGCGACGACATTGACAACCTGCTCCTCGCCATCGCGCTCGACGAAATCCATGCCGAGCACGGTGTCGATTTGCGCGGTCACCCAGGCGCCGTGCAGGCTCTGCGCAAGGCTGCCATCGAAGCCAAGATCAGCCTCTCCACTGAACCGTCAGCCTCCTTCAACATCGAACTGCCCAACGGCGACCGCTACCAGCGCGAAATTCCGCGCGCAGTCTTCGAGTTGCTCATTGAGCCCGTGCTCGCGCGGACGGCCGGCCCCTGCAAGCAGGCTCTCTCCGACGCTGGCGTCACCCCCGAGGAAATCGATGAGGTCGTGCTTGTCGGCGGCTCCACGCGCATTCCCGCCGTGCGCGCACTGGTCGACGAACTCTTTCATCTCAGCGCGCGCGGCAAAAAGCCGCACATCGAACTCAACCCCGACGAAGTAGTTGCCCTCGGCGCAGCCGTGCAGGCAGACATTCTCGCCGGTGCTTCCAAGTCAACCGAAGAAATGTTGCTGCTCGATGTCACGCCACTTTCGCTCGGCATTGAGGCTCTTGGCGGCACCGTTGCGCGCATCATCCAGCGCAACTCCACTATTCCCGCATCAGCCACCGAGCACTTTACCACCGGCGTCGACGGCCAGACCAATGTTGCGATTCACGTCGTCCAGGGCGAGCGCGAAATTGCCGCCGACTGTCGTTCGCTGGCCCGCTTCGACCTCAAAGGCATTCCGCCCATGTCCGCGGGCCTGCCGCGCATCGAGGTCCGTTTCCTCATCGACGCAGACGGCATCCTTCAGGTCGCCGCGCGCGAACAGCGCAGCGGTCTTGCCGCCCAAATTGAAGTCAAGCCAACCTACGGCCTTACCGACGAGCAGGTCGAGGGCATGATTCTCGACTCCTTCGATCACGCCGAGGAGGACTTTGCCAAGAGGCTCCTTATTGAGGCGCGCCTGGAGGCGGAGTCGATTCTGTCCAAAGTCGACGGCGCGCAGAAGAGTCCCGCCTGGGCCCAGTTGACCGGCGAAGAGTTGGCAGCCATTGCCGCCGCGCGGGACCATCTCGCCACCGTGAATGCCGGCGCAGACATGGCGGCTATTCGCAACGCAACCACTGCGCTCGACAAGGTAACGCATCGGCTAGCCGAGTTGATGATGGATGCCGCCGTATCGGGCGCTCTACGCGGCAAAACCATGAGCGCGGCCGGCGAGCAACTCGATGAAGATGTCACCGCACCTCATCCCATGGCCGCCGCCGAGTTCAAGTAAACGCAGATTGCTTTCATTGAGTACACTGCAGAGCGCGCCAGAATCCGGATGAAAGGAGTTGAATCGTGTTGAGTATCGGTATTGAGACGCCAGACTGGACAACGATTCCTGCACCCACAGACGGCGGCGCAACCCGGCATCTATCGGGCGCACGGCTTGTCTCTGTTGGGCTCCTCGCTACAGACGGATCGATTGTGGATTTGTCCGCGCTCAATGGACGGGTTGTGGTCTACGCGTATCCTCGGACCGGCAGACCCGGCGAAGCGAATCCCGACGGATGGGATTTAATCCCTGGCGCGCGGGGTTGCACTCCGCAAAGCTGTGGGTTCCGCGATCATTATGCCGAAATCAAGTCACTGGGCGTCCAGCATCTGTTTGGGCTATCAACCCAGGACTCAGCCTGGCAGCAGGAAGCTGCAGAACGCCTCCATCTGCCTTTCCCAATCCTTTCAGACGAAGCTCTCCAGCTGACGGGCGCGATGTATCTTCCGACGTTTTCTGTAGCAGGCATGACCCTGCTCAAGCGCATGGCGCTCGTGATTCAAGACGGCATGATTGAACATGTCTTCTATCCGGTTTTTCCGCCTGACCGCAACGCGCAAGAGGTAGTGCAGTGGCTGAAGAGCCATCCCGCGGCCTCATTCGACTCTCAAAATGAACCAGGCAAGACGAGGTAATCGCAATGACGAACGAACAGACAAATATTCCCCCCGAGAAGCTGGTGCGAGTCACGTTCCTCCCCGAAGGCAAGACGGTTGAGTTCGAGTTCGGCACGTTGCCGTATGACCATCATGGCAAGCCAATGTCGTTTCTCGACGTGGCGGAGAATTTCGGCATCTTCCTCGATCACGCCTGCGGCGGTGTCTGCGCCTGCACCACATGCCACCTGTGGATCAAGGATCAGGCTGGAATCACCGAAGCCGATGATGACGAACTTGATCGGATGGACATGGCCGCCGATCAGCAGTTGGAATCGCGCCTCGGCTGCCAGGCCGTTATTACTCGCCCCGGCACCTACGTTGTCGAAATCCCCAAGTGGAACCGAAACTACACCTCGGAAGGCAAACCGCTTGCCATGGCGGAAGGGAAGTAAGCCGATGCCACGCGAAATTCTATGGACTGACACCGAAGAGATCGGCATCCAGCTGCAAGAAAAATACCCCGACCTCGACCCTTTGACGGTGCGCTTCACCGACCTGCACCGCTACGTTACCGAACTGGAAGGCTTTGCCGACGATCCGGCAAAATCGAACGAGTCGAAGCTCGAAGCCATTCAGATGGCGTGGCACGAAGAGTTTCAAGACGCAAAAAGCTAGGTCATTTCAGCCTGAAGTGGCGGCGTGTTGCGAGATCGATAACACGTTTCCGTCAGGATCTTTGAACCATGCCACTTTATATCCGCCGGGAAAGGTGCAGATACCCTGCTCATCCTGGCCGAGGTTCGGGTAATGCTCAAAAGACACGCCCTTCTTGACGAGACCGGCGATATCGAGTGCGATGTCGCCAGTTTCCCAACCAAGAACAGTATGCTTTGCGGGTCTAAATTCGGGCACCTTGCTCATGCGAAGCTTAATGCCCTTCATATCGAAAACAAGGGCGAAGCCGTCATCCTCCAGGTAGGTTAAACCAAGTATGTCGCGATAGAAATGAACGGCCGCGTCGGGATTCTGCGTCAGCAGGAAGGTAACGACGTGATTCATGGGGACCTCCATAGAGGAAGCGTAAGTCGGTGATTCGCTCACTGCTTAGAGTTGTTCAGAACAGAACAAAACGCAATCAAAAAATGATCGCCCTCCGTTAATTCCAGTCCCGAAGCTCGCTCCACCCGAATGCAGCCTCAAAGTGCACAAACTCCTTCTTCTGGCCCGGCACAAGATACACGCTGATCACGTCGAACCGCACCTGCGGCGCAGTCGCCTGCGGTAACTGACGCACAAACTGTCGCGCCAGCTTACGCAGCATCGTGCGCTTGTGCCCATCCACGGCAACCTCGGCTGGCGTGGCGTCGTGGGCCGTGCGAGTCTTCACTTCCACGACGCAAAGCAGCTGTCCCTGCCAGGCAATCAGGTCAATGTCGCCCGGCTCATGTCCCGGTGACCAGCGCCGCGCCACCACAATGTAGCCCTTGCGGCGCAGATAAAAATACGCGGCATCTTCGCCTTGCATGCCAACAACCAGGTGCGCAGGCAGCCTCGCCGTCCGCCCGCGCCCCATCCGCTCCAGCCCGCGCTCCATGCCCGTGAGCCACATTTGTGAAAGCCATCCCATCGCTCACCATTCTCGCCGGGATGAGCCGTGCGCGCAAATCGCCGCCGCAAGTCACGCGCGGATCGCAATCGCCGTTCGCCTCAGACGGAGGCAACTTCCAGCGCAACGGCCTGCTCGTGCTCTTTCTCAACCAGCGTCAGCGCCTCTTCCAGAATGTCAAGGGCAACCGTGGCTTCGTGTTCGTTGACGATCAGCGGCGGCGAAAGCCGCAGCGAGGTTTCGCCGCAGCCAAGCAGCATCAGGCCGCGCTCAAACGCCAGCGTCTCCACGCGGTTGCGCAGTGCGGTGGCAGGCTCGCGCGTGCCCTTGTCCTTCACCAGTTCAATGCCGATCATCAGGCCGCGTCCCCGCACGTCGCCCACCATCGGGTGGCTCTGCTTCCAGGCGCGCAGCCGCTCAAGCATGATCTCGCCCACGCGTGCCGCGTTGCCCATCGCTTCACGCTCAATAATGTCCATCGTCGCCAGCGCCGCCGCAATCGAAACCGGATTGCCGCCAAAGGTCGAAGCGTGCGAGCCGGGCGCCCAGTCCATGATTTCCGCGCGCGTCATGCAGATGCCCAGCGGCATGCCGCTGGCAATGCCCTTGGCGATGCACACCATATCCGGCTCGACCCCTGAATGTTCAATGGCCCACCACTTGCCCGTACGTCCCGCGCCGCATTGCACCTCATCCACCACCAGCAGAATGCCGTGCCGGGTGCAGATGGCGCGCAACTCGCGCAGAAAATTATCCGGAGCCACCACATAGCCGCCTTCGCCCTGAATAGGCTCAATAAAGACAGCCGCAACTTCCTCGGGCGGAAGAATGGTCTTGAACAGCTTCTCCTCGATGAAGCGTGCGCAGCCCATGCTGAACGCTTCCTCGTCCTGAGCCCCGCCCGTGCACCCGCGGTAGGCGTAGGGATAGCGGACGTGCGTTACGCCTGGAACCAGCGGCGAGAAGCGCCGCTTCTGCTGCGGCTTTGAGCCAGTTAGCGAGAGCGCGCCCATCGTGCGTCCGTGAAATGCTCCGAAGAACGAGATCACCTGCTGGCGTCCTGTGTGGTAGCGGGCCAGCTTCAACGCGCATTCAATCGCCTCCGCGCCAGAGTTGCCGTAGAAAAACTTGTGTGGGCCCGGCATCGGCGCCACGGCAGAGAGCCGCTCCGCAAGATCCGTCAAAGGCTCGTTGTAAAAATCCGTCCCTGAAATGTGCAGCAGTTCCGCGGCCTGCTTCTGAATTGCCGCAACCACCTCGGGGTGGCAGTGCCCGGTCGAATTCACCGCGATGCCGGCCGCAAAGTCGAGGAACTCGTTGCCGTCCACGTCTTCAATGCGGATACCGCGGCCGCGCTTGGCCACCAGCGGATACGACCGCGTGTAACTGGGCGAAATCAGCCGTCCGTCCGCCTCGACAGCGGCGCGCGCCTTTGGCCCTGGCAGCGCACACACCAGCTTGGGTCCGTATTGCGCATGAAGCTCTTGCTTGGTCATCATCTTGTCTCCTGGGCAGATTCTTTTGTGCGCCGGCGCGGCAGCTATTCGCTGGTGCGGCACGGCTGCGTATCGCAACGCGTAAGAATATCCAGTTCCCCTCGCCATCGAGAAAACGGAATGTCAGGCGAGGCAATGCGGACGGGAGGACTTCGGCGGACCTGTACTAATCACCGCCGAAGAGGCTAGGTCGAGTGCGGGTGGGCAGCACGCGCAGGTGCTTTCGCGGGCATATGATGCGTGCGCTCGACCGCGACCAGCGCCTTGTGACCGGCACAATCTGCAATCCTTTGGCAGCACGCGTTTGCATAAAGCCCCGCTGAACACGAGGATACCACGCGGTTCGGCGTCCTTCCAGCCACTGCCGGCCCGCCGGCGATGCCCAGGTTCAACGGTCAATCCGCCCGAATGTCAGGCCTCTCTATTTCAGCAGCAGCACCGAAACCGCCGAAACAATTCCGCCCAGCGCGAAGACCATCCCGAAATACCAATAGGCGCGTCTGCGTGTCAGCAGCGTAACCGATGTGATCACAAGCCCAATTTCCAGCAGCGCTTCAGAAAGATCAAAGCGGTTTGCGCGCGCCTCGGCCTGTTCCACCCTGGCCTCCAGCGCCTCAGCCTTTGCCATGTCGTCTTTCAGTTGCCCTGCCCATTTAGCCTGGTGGTCCGCGTAGCCCTTGGCAATCTTTTCCGCAGCGCTCTTATTGGCAACGGCTTCAACACTTAACAAATCGGCGGCCAGATACGTCTCGTTCGAACGAATCTTGTGCGCCTGGTACTCGTTCCACTGGTCGGTGGCCCGATTCTGGCTCAGCACCGCTTCGGTATGCGTACGATGGCCCAGCACCGTGGTCACGGCGACCAGCACTGCCAGCACACTCATCGTAAAGGCAACCGGCCGCATCGTCGACTCGTGCGCGCCGTGCTCCGCGTGTTCCTGCAATTCCTGCGCTTCGTTAGCTTCCATGGGAGACTCTCCTGGGGAAAAACCCGATCTCTGCTACTTCCGCTTCCACCGCACGCCGTCCTTCGAGTCCTCAATCGCGACTCCCTTTTCCGCCAGTTCATTGCGGATCTGGTCCGCACGCGCAAAGTTGCGCTGCTTCTTGGCCAGCGTGCGCTCAGCCACCAGCGCGTCAATCGTCTCATCCGTCAGCAACTGCCGTGCCAGCAACTCCGGCGCAACGTCCGCCATCCGTCCGGCCTTCTCCGCCCACTCCAGCGCGCGCCGCGTCGGCTCCGCATCGCGATCCTCCATCACATCGAAGACCGCGTCGAAGCTCGCCAGCACCTTGAGAATCGCATCCCGGTCGCCGGCCAGCAGTTGTCCCTGGTCGATCGCCGTATTCGCCGCGCGGATCAGGTCGAAGATCGGCGCACGCGCCTCGGCCGTGTTCAGGTCGTTCTCAAGCGCAGCCATGTAGGTTTCCTGCGCCTTCTTCGCCGCTTCCTGCAGCACGGGATTCTCGCCCGCCGCAAAGCTCCCCGAAGTCAGCCGCTCGCGAAACGTCCGCAGCCGCTCAATCGCGTTCGTCGCATCCACCAGCCCGTCGAACGTGAAGTTCAACTGGTGCCGGTAGGGAACTGAAATCAACGCCATGCGAATCGCCGAAGCCTTATAGCCCTTCAGCAGCAGGTCGCGCAGCGTATAGAAGTTCCCCTCGCTCTTGGCCATCTTGCGCCCGTCCACCAGCAGGAACCGCACATGCATCCAGTGCCGCGCGAACGGCTTGCCCGTTGCGGTCTCGCTCTGCGCAATCTCGTTCTCATGGTGCGGAAACATCAGGTCTTCGCCGCCGGCGTGCAGGTCGAAACTGTCGCCAAGATACTCCATCGCCATCGCCGAGCACTCAATGTGCCATCCCGGCCGCCCGCGTCCAATCGCCGTATCCCACGAAGTCTCGCCCGGCTTGGCTGCCTTCCACAAGGCAAAGTCGCGCGCCGAGTCCTTCTCGTACTCGTCCACATCCACGCGCGCGCCGTCTTCCATGCCGCTCAGGTCCTTCTTGCTCAGCTTCCCGTACGCGGGAAACGCCGAAAGCCGGAAGTACCAGCTCCCGTCCTCAGTCTTATAAGCCGCCCCGGATTCGGCCAGCTTCTCGATCAGCGCCACCATCCGCGGAATGTGCTCCGTAGCCCGCGCAATCTGCTCCGGCCGCTCAACCCGCAGCGCGTCCAGGTCTTCAAAAAACGCCGTCTGGAACGGAGCTGAGTATTCTCCGATAGAAACTCCGGCAGCCGTCGCCTTGCGGATAATCTTGTCGTCGACGTCGGTAATGTTCATCACGTGCTGGATCGGCATTCCAGTCAGCGCTAGAAAACGCCGCAGAACGTCAATCGCCAGAAAGGTGCGAAAGTTGCCAATATGCCCGTAGTCGTAGACCGTTGGCCCGCAGGCATACATCCGCAGTGCCATGCCGTCTTGAGCCACGAGCGGGTCGAGTTGTCCGGTGAGAGTATTAAAAAGGCGGAGGGTCATCGATCTTTCGTCTTGCCCGCAAACGGGTTCAAAATCGGCACTTTTCAGCCCTTTTGATTGTAGCAATTCAGGCGCGCAGGGCGTTCATAGCTGAAGCCGCGCCTGCTGCCAGCCCCTTTGTCCGATAATCTTCCTATGCTGGGTACGGGGGGCGATCCGCATGCAGCTTGATTACTTCATCGTCGATGTCTTCACTGAAACCGTCTTCCAGGGTAATCCGCTCGCCGTGGTCTTCAATACTGCTGCCCTCGACACCGGGCAAATGCAGGCCATCGCCCGCGAATTCAACCTCTCGGAAACCGTCTTCATCGAGCGCCGCTCCCTCGAGCAGGAACGCGCAGAAGGCGTTCGCGTCCGCATCTTCACCACTGCGGAAGAGCTCAACTTCGCTGGCCACCCAACCCTCGGTACAGCCAGCGTCCTCAAGGTTCACGCGCCTGAAACTCTCCACGGCCACACCGTAACCCTCGCCGAAAATGTAGGCCCGATCCCCGTGCACTTCATTGACGAATCTCTCTACGGCGAAATGACACAGCGCGACCCCGAATTCGGCGCGGAACTCGACCCCGCCGAAGTTGCGCGCCTCATCGGCCTAGATCCCAATGACCTCGATCCCACTCTCCCACCGCAGGTCGTCTCAACCGGAACGGCCTTCGCCATCGTCGCGCTGCGCACGGCCAGTTCCCTCCAGAATCTTCAGGTCAACCAGCAGCAAGCCACGCCCTGGCTGCGTGAACGAGTTGCCCGCTGGTTCTACGTGTTAGGTCCAGACACAATCCGCGACCCAAAAGGCCAGCACAGACAGTGGCGCGCTCGCATGCAGTTCTACGGCGGTGAAGATCCCGCAACGGGCTCGGCCGCCGGCTGCGCCATCAGCTATCTCGTTGCGCGCGGCGTGGTTCCCTCGGCCACCAGGATGCATCTTCGACAGGGCATCGAGATCGGCAGACCCAGCGATCTTTTTCTCAGCGCCCACAGAGAAATGTCGAAGGTCACCGATGTGCGCGTCGCGGGCAGCACAGCGTTTGCAGCAAAAGGACAGCTTTTCCAGCCGTGATACACATGCTTTCAACAGGCATTCAACAACGCAAGTGTTAACGATTGTTAACACTAGCTGTTTTCCACTTGTTTCATAGTGATTTTCAGCGCGCTCTTCGCCTCACATTCTCTCTTTTCACCGCCAGTCAACGCTCGTACTCTTGCCACTCATAGCAACACCGCAAACGTTGATCGAATTGGTTTGTTGCTTCGGCAGCGGGCCTTGCAACTTACATAGGCAATTGACTACGACGGAACACTGGCCAGACTAGGATCGCTTGCCGGTTGGTTCTCTGCGTGATGGTCGCGCCCGCCAGGGTTGCGGGCAGTCCTGCGAGACAACCGGGGTTGTACAGCAAGCATCCGCGGCAAAAACGGCAGGCTCAATCGTTGTCACGAAACCCGCAATGCAACCGGCAGAACCGCCTTCAGAGCGGGCCGCACGGAGTATTGCCTGGCAAAGACTCAACGGAAAACCGAAGAAGGAGTGGAACACCAAGACATGAGGCCCAAGAAGGTAATACTTTGCGTAGACGATAACGAACAGGAACTGTCTGTCATGAGTTTCATGTTGACCACCAATGGATACCGGGTAGTGACGGCCACGAGCGGTCAGGAGGCAATTGGAATCTTCGCCGGACTGCAGGTGGATATGGTGTTGGCCGACTTTGCCATGCCGCAGATGAATGGTCATCAGCTGGTCAACAGGCTCAAACAAATTGCCGGCCACGTCCCCATGATTCTGCTGGGCGATCCGCAGGCCATGAGTGGACAGATTCACGCAGCCGATGCGCTGCTCGCCAAGAAGAACTGCTCCCCGCAGGAACTGCTCGAGCGCATCAAGATCATGAGCGCCCGCAAGCGCGGTCCAAGGAAGGGAAGTCTGCGCCAGGTGACGGTGACGGAGTTCGCCGCGGCGTCCTAGAGCCATAGATCGGGAACCCTGCAGCATCCTCTACCTCGATCTGTTTCCAAACCCCGGCGCGCAGGATTTGCCCGCCGGGGAGCCCGGAAAACCGGAACCCGCAGCGCCACTCACACGAGCGAATCATCTATTCCTTTACACGCAGATGGGAATGCATCATAATCGCTCTACCTTGGAGCACGTTGCGTTCCCATCGCTCCCCCCCTTCTCCCTATCGCGAGTGATCTCCGAGCAAATCAAGGAGGAAATTTAATCATGAGAAAGCTCAGCCCCCTTCTATTGGGACTGTCCATGGCGGTAGCTGGAAGTTCGTTGGCCGTGGCGCAACAGGCGCCTTCGGATTTCAAGGTCCTGCAGATTACCCGCGAATTCACCAAGCCTTATAAGAACGGCATGGCGCACGATAAGACGGAGAGCGCCTTTGTCCAGGCCATGACCAAAGCCAAGTTCCCCGCGCACTACGTTGGCCTTACTTCCATGTCCGGCAAGTCGCGGGCTTTGTTTCTCACCCTCTATGACTCGTTCGCCGATTGGGGAAAAGACAACGATCTCGTCGACAAGAATCCAGCTCTCGCTGCCGAACTGGAGCGCGACAGCATCGCAGACGGCGATCTGCTGGAGTCAGTTGACTCCGAGGTCTTCACCTTCGACAAAGATCTCAGCTACAAACCGCGCCCTAGCCTGGTCGGAGCACGCTACATGGAGATCTCGGTCTTCCATGTGAAATCAGGCCACAGGCAGGAGTGGCAAAAGCTGGCCAAGATCGTCAAGGACGCGCATGAAAAGGCCGGCACCAGCGCCCACTGGTCGATGTATGAGGTAGCCTATGGCGCCGCGGATGGCACTTACATTGCGATCAGCGCCGATAACTCCATGGCCGATATCGACACCGGCTTCGCCGAAAACAAGAAGTTTATCGATGCCCTCGGTGAGGATGGAGTCAAGCAATTCCGCGACCTCTTCGCCTCCGCGGTCGATTCCTCGCGCTCTGAGCTGTTCTCCATCAATCCCAAAGAGAGCTATGTCTCCGACGAGTGGATCAAGGCCGATCCTGGTTTCTGGAAGCCGAAGGCCGCAGCCAGGCCCGCGGCAAAAAAGACAGTAGAAGAGAAGAAGCCTTAACCTGCTTCCACACAGCAATTCAGCTCTGCAAAAGCGGTTCCGTGCAATTCGGAGCCGCTTTTTGCGTTTTATTGCGGCAATCGCGATTCGGCAACTACCCGGAGAATCCCGCAATTCCCGCAATTCCCGCAATCGAAGCGCCGCCTCGTATCATCTAAAGAGCAAGGGCTGGAGCCAACCAGCTTGAGGAGTCTTCCCCAATGATCATCTACATTCCTACGCCTCTGCGGCCCTACGCAGCCGGGCAGTCTTCCGTTGAGGTGGTGGCCGGCACCATTGCAGAGGCCCTGAGTTCGCTCACAGGCACCCATCCCGAACTGCAAAAGCATCTCTACACCGAGCAGGGCAAGCTGCGCGCCTTTGTTAACCTGTATCTGAACGACGAAGACATTCGCTACCTGCCTGCAAAAGAGGCCACAAGCGTGAGCGCAACCGACACGCTCTCCATCATCCCCTCCATCGCCGGCGGGTGCTAGCAGCACGGGCGTCCGCGCCTGCGGTGCAAACATAACTCGAATGATCCGAACCAATCAGCAAGCAGAGAATTGAGCCCATGGCCACCACAACTTCCCCCAACACGCTTCCCGAACTGACCACCGACGATCTCTCCCGCTACTCGCGGCACCTCATTCTGCCCGAGGTAGGCATGGAGGGTCAACGGCGCCTGAAGGCGGCGCGCGTTCTCTGCGTCGGCACCGGGGGCCTCGGTTCCCCCCTAGCCCTCTACCTGGCCGCGGCCGGCATTGGCACGCTCGGCCTGGTCGACTTCGACGTGGTAGATGCAAGCAACTTGCAGCGCCAGATCATCCACTCCACAAAAGATATTGGCCGCAAGAAGCTGGACTCGGCCGAGGAGAAGCTGCTGGCGCTCAATCCCGCGCTCAATGTCGTCAAGTATGACACCATGCTGTCCAGCGCCAACGCGCTCGACATCCTCAAGGATTACGACATCGTTGCTGATGGCACAGACAACTTTCCCACCCGTTACCTGGTCAACGATGCCTGCGTGCTGCTGGGCAAGCCCAACGTCTACGGGTCGATTTTCCGGTTCGAAGGCCAGGCCAGTGTCTTCGCCACGAAACAGGGTCCGTGCTACCGCTGCCTTTATCCGGAACCGCCGCCGCCGGGTCTGGTGCCCAGTTGCGCTGAGGGAGGCGTGCTCGGCATCCTGCCTGGGCTGCTCGGCGTGATCCAGGCCACTGAAGCAATCAAGCTTATTTTAGGCAAGGGCGATTCACTCGTGGGTCGGTTGTTGCTCGTCGACGCGCTCAACATGCGTTTCCGCGAGCTCAAGCTCCGCAAAAATCCCGATTGCCCCATCTGCGGCACAAATCCAACCGTCACCCAACTCATCGATTACCAGCAGTTCTGCGGCATTGTGCCCGAGTCAAGACAGGAGAAAGCAGTGAAGAACGGAATTCCGCAGCTCAGCGTGAAGGAACTGAAGCGCCGCCTGGACGCTGGCGAAGACCCTTTGATTCTCGACGTACGCGAACCCTACGAGTACCAGATCGCCAACATCGGCGGAACTCTGATTCCGCAGAACGACGTGCCACAGCGGCTGGCGGAGATTGATCGCGAGCGTGAGATCGTGGTGCAGTGCCGCAGCGGTGCGCGCAGCCAGCGCATTGCAGAGTTTCTCGTGCAGGCCGGCTATCCCAAGGTCGTCAATCTGGCCGGAGGCATCTTGGCCTGGGCCGACGAGATCGACCCCAAGATGCAAAAATACTAAGTTCGAGCAGCACGGATTGAATCGATGGAGCGCCGCGTGGATTCTGTAACGTTGTCGGGTGCGCATGTCCGCCTTGAGCCGCTCGGCCCCGCCCACCTCGATGGCCTGGTGGCTGCTGCGGCGGCAGATCCGTCGCTCTACCAATGGACTGTCGTTCCTCAGGGCAGGGACGAGATGGCTCGCTATATTGAGGCCGCCGTTGCCTTGCGCGATGCTGGCAGGGCGCTGCCCTTTGCTACGGTTCGCGTCGCAGACGGCGAGATCATTGGCTCGACCCGCTTCTTCGATCTGGAGCGATGGGCGTGGCCAGCGGGCCACCCGCGCCACGGACGCGCTGAACCCGATGTCTGCGAGATCGGCTACACATGGCTCACGCGCTCAACGATCCGCACCGCGGCCAATACTGAAGCAAAACGCCTTATGCTGGCCTATGCATTCGAATCTTGGCAGGTACTCCGCGTGTGCCTGCACACCGACGCCCGGAACCAGCGTTCGCGGGCCGCGATGGAACGCATCGGCGGAAAGTTTGAAGGAATCCTGCGCGCGCACAAAATAGCGTCGGATTTTATCTCGCGCGATTCAGCGCGCTACTCAATCGTCGCCGACGAATGGCCGGATCTGAAGCTTCGGTTCAGCCAGTTGCTCGCAAGCGCCTAACCTTCCAGCATCATGCGCGCACGGCCGCCTCAGGCCACATCGCTGGCTCTGCCGTTTTCCTCGTGCTTGCCAAAGATCATCTTCCCGCTCGCCGTCTGCAGCACGCTCGTGACGGAGATGTCGATGCTCTTGCCGATCAGCTTGCGCGCATGATCCACAACCACCATCGTCCCGTCGTCCAGATATCCAACGCCCTGGTTGTACTCCTTGCCTTCCTTCAGTACGACGATCGTCATCTTCTCGCCCGGCAGCACCACGGGCTTCAGAGCATTGGCCAGATCGTTGATGTTCAGCACCTCCACGTGGTGCAGGTGGGCAACCTTGTTCAGGTTGAAATCGTTGGTCACCACTTTGGCTTCCCACTTCTTGGCCAGCTCAAGCAGCTTCAGGTCTACCTCGCGAATAGAAGGGAAATCGTCGGGAACAATCTGCACCTGAATGGCCGCGTTCGACTGCATCCGCTGCAGCATGTCCAGGCCCCTCCGGCCTCTTTGCCGCTTCGAACCGTCCGTGGAGTCGGCCACGGTCTGCAACTCGCGCAGCACAAACTCAGGCACCACGATCATTCCGTCCATAAAGCCGGCCTCGGCAATATCGGCGATGCGCCCGTCGATGATCACGCTCGTATCCAGCACCTTGGCGCTGCGGCGCGAGGGCCGGTCGCTGGCAAACAGTGCGCCAAGCAAAGCCGGGTTCAGCATGTCGCCCTTGCTCGCGCCCACAAGCAAGCCCACATACGTCATCAGCAGCAAAACGAAGATCTGCAACACAGCCGAATTCGAGTTGTTGAGCGGCGCCGACCGCAGCACCAGGCAGAACAGCGCCGCCCCAAAGATGCCCAGCACCGACCCCGCAACCGCCCCGATCAGCCGACGCAGACTCAGTGCCCGCACCCGCAGCTCGAACACAATCACCGCGCACGCAGCCAACCCCCCGGCCACCGCGCCCATCCACCCCGTTGGAATTCCAAAAGGACGAAGAAAATAGCAAACCCCGGCAAGCAGGGCTACAAAAAGAAGCCGAACCAGTATGAGATCCATAAAATGCCCACTGCCGCTGGCGGCGAGATAATTCCACCAGACCCGGCACGTTGCCGAGTATGACGATTAATGAGCCTCACCGTCAAGAGTGAAATCTCTCAGAGACACCGAATTATCACGCGCGGGGGCACTGCCTGAAATTCCGCCCCGGCAAAAAGCTCAGCCCTACTTTTTCCCGCCATTCGGCCGCAGTCAATCGGGCTGGGACGTGGAGCCCGCCTCCGTCACCACAATCGCCTGCTGCTCAAACCGTTTGTCTTCTTCCCGTTGCCCGGCCAGAAAAAACGAGTTCGTCACCGTGGCCTTACCCTGTGCCACCGCCGTAATCACATAGCAGCATCCCAGCCAGTGCGCCTCCTCAAAATCGGTCGGCGACCACTGCGCCGGATGATCCGGATGCGAGTGATAAAACCCCGCAATATCCAGCCCGCGGCTCCGCGCTTCGCGTTCAATCTTCACCAGTTCCACCGGCGCAATCTGGTAGCGGTTGTGCGCGGAGTCAGTCCGGGTATTGCCCGCCCGCACCGCAGCCTCAACCACCCATCCGCCCGCCTCATTTCGCACCTCGTCCGCGACTGCAAACCTGCCCAGCAGCGCGCCGCAGCATTCGTGCGGATAGGTCTCTTCTCCATGCGCGCGAATCGAATCGTAAATCTCTCGAGCCAGCCGCAAATTGCTCATGCTTCCTCCCAGAATCGCTCCGAGAGATACTTGTCGGCTGAGTCAGGCAGCACGGTCACAATCGTCGCCTCGCGCCCCGCCGCGGCCTCTTCCCGCGCAATCTGCACGCTCGCGTGGACCGCCGCCGCCGCTGAAATTCCAACCAGCAAACCCTCCTCGCGAGCCAGCCGCCGCGCCATGTCGTAGGCCGCTTCGGTCTCCACCTCAACTTGCCGGTCGGCCACGCGCGGGTCATAAATCGGCGGCACCATCGACGTTCCAAGATGCTTCAGCCCTTCCAGCCCGTGGAAAGGCGAGTCCGGCTGAAAGCTGATTGCCTGAATCGCCGGATTGAACTCCTTCAGCCGTCGCGTCACCCCCATGAACGTCCCGGTCGTCCCCAGCCCGGCCACAAAGTGAGTCACGCGCCCCGCTGTCTGCTGCCAGATCTCAGGCCCTGTCGTCTGGTAATGCGCAAGCCAGTTGGCGTCGTTCGAGTACTGGTCCATGTAGCAAAAGCGGTCCGGGTCGTTTCCCGCCAACTCGCGCGCGCGCAAAATTGCCCCGTCCGAACCCTTGTCCGGATCGGTCCACTCTACAGTGGCTCCATAGGCGCGCAAAATCCGCTTGCGCTCCGGTGAAACATTGGCCGGCATCGCCAGGTGAACCGGAAAGCCAAGCGCCGCCCCCAGCATCGCAAATGCAATGCCAGTATTGCCGCTGCTCGCGTCCAGCGCAGACTTGCCCGCCGTGAGCAATCCGCGCTCCCGAGCCTCCCGCACCATTGCTGCCGCGGCGCGGTCCTTCACGCTCCCGCCGGGATTAGCCCATTCCGCCTTCGCCAGCAGCGTAATGCCGGGCAAATCGCGGACAAAAAGTTCAATCCGCACCAGCGGAGTGCTGCCGATGCGCTCAGCAAGCAACGTGCCAGATTGGAATTGTGTCGTGTCTGGTTTCATTGGGGAAATTGCGGCCTGCCGTGCCATTGTGCGAGATTGGAGATACGGCGAGGCGCGCCGCACCTTCGTTTACGATTCTCGCAGACTGGCCTCGCAGACTGGAAAGCATCCATGAAGAAAAAGTCGCGCAATCCCAACTTCGATCAGACCCTCGATATACTCCGTGCCAATTCCTTCGATGTATCGCCCTTTGCCGGGGTCTCGGGTGGGTTCCTGGTCAGCAAGGATGGCGCAGCGGCGGTTCTGGTTGCCCACAACGACGAGGCAGCCATGGCGGTAAGCCCCGGAGCACTCGTCCGCGGTGAGGTTGCACGCTTGCTTGACCGCGGATACCAGAAGTTCCTTAAAACTTCCCAATTTGAGCTTCCCGCGACGGCAACGCAATTGCAGGCTATCCATCAATTCAGTGAGGAGCTGAAGCTGCTCACCGGGGCAACCAGCCTCTATAACGAGTCCCTCGGCACCACCAGCGACCGGTATCTTTACGACCGGTTGAAGGGCCGTGAGGCCGCGCAGCCGCCGCCGGCGCGCCCCTGGGAACTTACCGGCGGACACTAACCGGCGGGTACCTGTACCTGCCCCCGGGGTTTGCCTGTGGAGCAGTACATGGAAGCGAAAGAAAATACTCCCGGCCTCCCGTCGCACCTCGTGATCGGCAATTTAGTATCCCGTCTGCCTGAGCCACAAAATGGGTGCCAGAACCGCCGCATTCATTCCCGCTGCTCCGTGGATGACATTGCCACGCTCAGGCTCATCGAGCACGGTTTCTCCCTGCAATGCCGCATCCTGAACGTCTGCCTGGAAGGATGCTGTTTGAGCGCCCCTGAACCATTGACCGCGGGCAAGCGGGCCCGTGTCGAGGTCACGTTCAAAGTCAACGGAATCTCCTTCCGCTTTCTTGGCAGCGTTCAGTGGGCGGATGGCAATCGCCAGGTGGGAATCCGCTTTGCCGATATGATTGCGCGCCGCCGGGAACAATTGGCTGAGGTGATCGCCGAGATCGAAGCCGCGGAAAAGGCCAAAATGGAGAAGGCAGCCGCGGACGTCGACACCGCGGAGAAAGAAACCCAGGACAAGAAGGAGCCCGCCGGGCAACTCTCCGAAAATCAGAAGAAATCAGCAGACAAGCTTCATGGCACGCAGACTCCCCCGCCAGCGGCAACTAAGGCGCACAAGCAGCAGATTGACGGACAGGCCAGCACCGCGGCCCACGCGAACGGCCTCAGCTCCATTCCCCAGCAGCCATCAGTGAGTAACCGCCGCGCACACGTGCGGTTCGAAGTAAATTCCATTGCCACGATCCTCCTCGTCAAGGTCGGCTCCCGGCTCAAAGGCAGTATCGTGGACCTCAGCGAGGGCGGCTGCCGCATCCGATGCGACGAGCGATTCCCCGTAGGCATCTATACCCGCGTAGAAACCGAATTTCGATTTGAAAATTTGCCCTTCCTGCTGGGCGGCGTTGTTCAGGTAATACACAACCAGCGCGAAGTCGGCATCCGCTTCCTCGACATGAGCGATCGCAAGCGGCAGCAGTTAAGGGACCTGGTGGAAGAAATTCGCTCGATGCGGAACTCCTCAGAGTCCGCTCTGCCAGACTGAGTGTTTTTAAGCATCCCTTGCCTGCCGCGAAGAGCGAATCGCAGAACCCCCGCCGGGTTTGTCCTCCTCAGCTTCTTGCTGGCAACGTCGCGTTCTCGTTGCATTACCCGGCTCAAGCGTTGGGGCAATCTGCATGAGAAGCTCCAATCTCCTCAAGGAGCGCTAGCAGCAACAAAGGGCGCGGTCTCCTCAGACCGCGCCCTTCACTCTCATCCAAATACCTGCACCAGAAATCACGCTTGAAATCGGCTTCGCCCTCTACCGCCGCCGCGCGCGTTCCCGTTGCAGCTCCCGGTAGACCTCGCTCTTCGATTGGCCCAGTTCCCGCGCCAGCCGCTTCAGCGCTTCCTTTTCATCCACCCCAGCCTCGGCCTCGATCTCGGCAATCCGCTCGGCAATCTTTTTCCTGGCCCTGGCCGTTCCCTCCGCGCCTGCAATCCGCCCACTCGGCGGCGCAACCAGCAGCGTAATCTCCCCGCGCACCCGGTCGCGTCCCGCCAGCTCGCGCCGCGCCTCGGCAACCGTCCCGCGCAAAAACTCTTCGTGAATCTTCGTCAGCTCCCGCGCCACAACCACGCCCAGCTCAGGCCCCCACACCGATTCCAGATCCGCCAGCGTATCCAGAATCCGGTGCGGAGCCTCATAGAAAATCAGCGTGCAGCCGCCCTCGCCTTTCGCCTGAGCAGCCGCAAGTTCTTCCAGACGCGTCCGCCGCGCCCCAGCCTTCTCCGGCAAAAATCCAATAAAGTGGAACTCGCTCGTCAGCAGCCCCGAGGCAACCAGCGCGCTCAGTGCCGCATTGGCCCCCGGAATCGGAATCACCGCCACCCCGGCCGCAATCGCCTCCGTCACCAGCCACGTCCCCGGATCGCTGATGCCCGGCATCCCCGCGTCAGAAACCACCGCAATCCGCCCACCGTTTTTGAGCGCTTCCAGCAGCTCCGCCGCCCGCTCCCGCTCGTTGTGCAGGTGGCAGCTCACCGTCGGCGTAGAAATATCAAAATGGTTCAGCAGCTTTTGCGTCTGGCGCGTATCTTCGCAGGCAATCCGGTCAACCCGGCGCAAAATATCCAGCGCCCTGAGTGTAATGTCGCCCAGATTCCCAATCGGAGTGGCCACCAGGTAAAGCCCCGGCGTCAGTTGTTCCGCCTCTTGGTCAGCCATCCTGGCCTAATTCCTGGACCCCGAGCGGGTGTCCTCGCGTTCCATCCGCCGCTGCTCTGAAAGCAGCGACATCGAACTCATCAGGTTCTGCACACTCACAATCCCCACCACGCGTCCGCTCTCGGTTATGGGAATCAGCCCCATTCCGTGCCCCGCCGTCAGCCGCCGAATCGTGGTGCCCAGCGTGTCCTCGGGCTTTGCCACCTGGAAGGCCTTCAGCATCACCGACTGAATGTAGCCGTTGCCCTCATCGCGCAGCGCATTCACAATCCGCTGCCGCGACACAATGCCCACCAGGTGCGGTCCCCGCACCACCGGAAAATCTTCCTGCAGCGAGTGCACGCAGCGTCCCAGCGCATCGGCCAAAGTGTCAGAGGCAGAAAGCGTCGCAAAATCCGTCAGCATCACCTCGCGCATCCGCACCGTGTCCACCACAGACTGGAAAAACACGCCCTGATCCTCAATCTGCGCGCCAATCATGATGAAGAATCCGGCAAGAATCAGCCACGGGCTGTGCAGCAGCATGCCGCCCAGCATGGCCGCCAGCGCAATCACCTGCCCAATTCCGGCCGCCGCGCGTCCCGCCGGAGCAAACCCGTGATCACGCGCAAAGCCCCCGCGGATCAACCGCCCAAAGTCCAGCGGATACGCCGGCAAAAGGTGTAGCGCACCCAGGAAAAACTGGATCCAAACCACGCTCCGCAACAGGTGCTCGGATGAGATCAACGGCACAGCGAACAGTTGCACATCGCCGCTCGCGCCCAGTATCGCCGCCGCAATCATAAGCGCCGTCGTAAAGTTGGCCAGCGGCCCGGCCAGCGCAATCGCAAACTGCCCGCTGCCCTCGTTGGCAATCTCCTGGCTCTCTGGATTCGCGTACGCAAACATTCCGCCAATCGGCAGCAAAAGCACGGCGCGCAGCCGCAATCCCAGCCAGGCTGCCACAATCAGACGCGCCGTTTCGCGCACCGCAACCGCGCCCACCAGAATCAGGAACAGCGCCATCCCGCGCTGCCATCCAGCGTCGGTGCTGATCCCGATCAACACCACGGCAAGCAGCGGAAAGAAAATATGGACGCGCATCTCCACGCCCATCCAGCGCCCCAGCGGAATTGACCAGCCTCGCATACTTCGATTGTAGTGGGTCCAGGGCCGGAATGCTCATGGTTGGTTCCCCCACCCGCTCGCGTATGCTGGTTGGCGATGCGCATCATTGCCGGAACATTTCGCTCGCGCCCGCTCCAGGCCCCAGCCGGCCTCGCCACCCGGCCCTCCAGCGACCGCCTCCGCGAAACCCTCTTCAACGTCCTCGCCCCCCGCATCGCCGGCGCAGCCTTCCTCGATCTCTACGCCGGTTCCGGCGCCATCGGCATCGAGGCCATCAGCCGCGGTGCAGCCCATGTCACCTTCGTCGAGCACGCTCCGGCCGCCCTCAAAGTCCTCCGCGCAAATCTCGTCAGCCTCGGCATCACCGCCGGCGTCAACCTCCACACCGCCTCCGTTGCATCCTTCCTGCGCAAGCCCCGGCCCGGCACCCCGGCCTTCAATAGCGCCGCGGCTTTTAATATCGTCTTTCTCGATCCACCCTACGACGCTGCCGACGAATACGCCGCCACCCTCCGTCTGCTCGGCGCACCTTCCTCCACCCTGCTCGCCCCCGGCGCGCTCGTCATCGCCGAGCATCGCCGCAAGCAGCAGCTCGATCCCCGCTACGGCGCGCTCCACCGCACCCGGCTCCTCGAGCAAGGCGACGCCGCATTGAGCTTTTACGCCCCGCAAACAGCCCCAGATCCGGACTGATGCGCATCCAAAACGCTGTCTCCCCGCTGCGTGGGCTAAGAGTGCGCGAAATCTAAATGACTTGCATTACCTCCCCGGAACCATGAGAATTCCAGATGCTGAAATGAATCCGGCCGCAAGAGACCCGAAAAAATCGAATGGGGTAAAAATGAAAACGAGAATCAATTTTGCATTTGCGCTCTCTCTGGCGCTCACTCTGCCCGGCGTCGCGCTCATGATCGCGCAACCGGCAGCAGCGCAGCCCAATGCCAGGCCTCAAGGCCCATGCGACATTTACGCCGCCGCGGGCAACGCCTGCGTGGCCGCCCACAGCACCACGCGCGCGCTCTACGCGGGCTACAACGGTCCCCTCTACCAGGTTCTGCGCCAGTCCGACGGCAAAACGCTCGACATCGGCGTCGTCAAGCCCGGGCAGTCGGATGCCGGCGGATACGCCGATGCAGCCGCGCAAGACGCCTTCTGCGCCAACACCTACTGCTGGATCACCACCATCTACGACCAATCTCCAAAGCACAACGACCTGACCCAGGCGCCACGCGGCGGATTCAGCGGTCCGGCCATGGGTGGGTCTAACAATCTGCCGATCGCCGACATGGCGCCAATTACCGTCATGGGTCACAAGGCATACGGCGTCTTCATCGAGCCCGGCATGGGCCTGCGCCAGGACGACGCCAAGGGAACCGCCGTCGACGATCAGGCGGAAGGGCAGTACTGGGTCATCAACGGTCTCCACTTCAACAACGGCTGCTGCTTCGACTACGGCAACGCGGAAATCGACAGCCGCGACGACGACAACGGCACCATGGAAACCGCTTACTTCGGCAACGCCACGCCCTGGTATCACGGCGTTCCCCCCGGCCCCTGGATCGCAACCGACCAGGAGAACAACCTTGTCGGCTGCGTCAACGCGGATGGATCCAAATACTGCGCAGACGTGCCCACCGTCACCTGGCGATTCGTAACCGCCATGGCCAAGGGCGAACCGCACCACTGGTCCACACTGGGCGGCAACGCGCAGCAGGGCGCTCTGTCGGTCTTGTATGACGGGCCGCGCATCGACGCCACGTATGACCCCATGCGCAAGCAGGGAGCCATCCTGCTCGGCAACGGCGGAGACAACAGCAATGGCTCGCAGGGCACCTTTTACGAAGGCGCCATGACCGCCGCTGGCACGTACCCAACCCATGCCACCGACCAGCTCGTGCAGGCCAACGTCGTTTCTGCCGGGTACGCCGTCGCGCGGGTCAGCCTTGCGCCGGCATCGGCCGCGGCCACTCCACCCGGACTCCAGACTTTCGCCCCCGGTTCTTCGCAAAACACCATCGTCACATTCACCAACACAACCGGCGCCCCGGCTAAAGGCGTCGAGCTGAGCATTTCCGTGCCGAGCACGCAGTGGACCGTTTTTGTGGCTGGCTCTACCACAACGGCGAAAACGTTTGCTGATCCCGTTGCTCCCGGTGCGAGCGTCAGCGCCACATTCAATGTCACCTCCGGCCCGGCAGCCTTCAACGGCGATCTGGTCGGCAACGCCTCGTGGACAGATGCGGCCAACGGCGTCAAACGCTCCGAGAGCGCGGCCGAAAAAGTGCGCAACGTCAGCCCGGTAAAAATCAACGAATTCCGCATAAGCTCCGGTCCTCCCGCCAACTCCACTGACTCGTTCATCGAGCTCTACAACGCCGGCGACCGCAGCGTCGACATCTCCAATTGGACCCTTACCGAGCACCCAACCCAGCACGCTATCTTCTCCTCGGTAAAAATCCCCGCCGGCACCAGCCTCGCCGTCCACGGTTTCTACCTGTTCGGCCTCGCCAATTCCGGCCTCGCCGTTCCCGCCCGCGCCGGCGAAACCAACCTCCTCGTCCGGAGCACAACCGGCATGAAGGCCGGCGACACCATCAGCATCGGCGCTGGCTCTCACGTCGAAACCCGCAAAATCGCAAGCGTAGGCACGGCGGCCAGCAACAACACCACCCTGTGGCAGCCACTCCCCGACGGACCGGTCATCACCATCCCCGCCGGCTCAACCAATGTGCCCGTCACCCAGGTCACCGGCTTCAAGGTCGGCGAGAAAATAGCCCTCGGCTATGGCGCCACCTACCCCGCTGTCGCGCAAGCCCGGGAGCGGTACGAGGTGGTCACGGTCACCGCGGTCGGCAAGCGCGGCACGCAAGCCTACCTGGCGGCCGACGCCGCAGCCGGCCAAACCAACATCAAGGTCACATCAGTCGCCGACATCTCCGTCGGGGACAAAATCCGGCTCGACATCGACAGCCTCGGCCATGGCATTGAAACCGTCACGGTCACGCACGTCGGCACCCAGGCTGAGCGCTCCAATCTCACCGAAGATGCCAGCGCCGGCGCGACCAGTATCAAAGTCCGCAGCGTCCACGGCTTCGCTGTCGGTGACAAGCTCACCATCGGCACCCCCGCAAACCGGGAAACGGTTTCCATCACCGCCGTCGCCGCCTCGGGTCGGGCCGGAAATGGCATCGACTTCACGCCCGCCCTCCTCCGCGCGCATATCAGCCGCGAGGGTGTCGTGGTTCCGGGCACCGGCCTCGACCTGGCCGCCCCGCTCAAGTTCAACCACGCGGACAACCTCCCTTTCAGCAATCGCGGTACCGGCATCAGCTTCCAGCCAGCCACGGCCTTTGCCCACTCCAGTAACGAACCTGTCCAGCCGCTCGGCTCGGGCATCGTCCTCGACAGCCCGCTCTCCAACAATCACGCCATCGACGCCGTTGTGCGCGACGCCGCGGTCACCACGGCCGGCTATCAGGGCTCGCCCGCGCCCAGCCAGTGGTTCGGCGGTCCCACTCTCAACACCACCGCCGTCACCTTCGGCGATCGCGTCATCACCCTCAACGCCGGCAACATGGTGCTGCGCGACGCCGCCGGACTGGTTGTCGATAGCCTCAACTATGGCGACCTCGTCGACCCATGGGCCGCCGAGGGTTACCAGGCCACTTCAGGAACAGGGAAGAATGGCTGCTACGTCACCGCTCCCGGCGCAACCGGCGGCTTCGGCCCGTTTGGTTCCGCCGCCAACGAATCCAATACCAGCGCGGGCCGATTCCCTGACGGACTCGACACCGACAGCAACTGCACCGATTTCCTCACCGAGCCCGCTACCGACCTCGCCGCAGTCTCGGCCGTCGGAGCAAACAATATAAAAGTTGCCAGTGTCGAAGGCTTCGACCCCGGCCAGACCCTTCGGATTGATTCTGGCGCAAACCTTGAAACCGCCGTCATTGAGTCCGTAGGCACAGCAGGCGCAACCACCGTGGGCACAGCCGCCAGTGTCGGCGCAACCACTATCCACCTGGCCAGTCTCATGGGCTTCAGGCCCGGCCAGTCCATCACCATCGGCAGTGGAGCAGACCATGAGACCGCGTCCATCGTCGCCGCCAATCGATTCGGCGCCACAATCACCGTCGCCGCGCCCCTCGCCTTTGCCCACTCGGCCGGCGCGCAGGTCTCCGGCACCGGCATCACCCTCACCGCTCCACTAACCCATCAGCACGCCGCCGCAGCTCCGGTCGCCGGATACGCCTCCACTCCCGGCGCGCCCAACATCTATTCCAGAAAGCCTCGCTGAGGAGCCTGCGGAATCGAGTTGGTCAGCCGCCGCTCGCGCCACCCCGGACAACGCAGTGTTGTCCGGGCCGCCGCGAGCGGCGGCTTCATTTGCAGAGAATTACCTCGTGCCGGAGCATAATCAGGAGATGAGCTCCCTCTGGCTCCGCCGCCCTTTCAGGCGTCTCCAGGTGTACCCCCCCACCCCCCCTCCCCGTCAATTGCA
>DATKWA010000036.1:0-18285 GCA_035529815.1 Occallatibacter sp.
TGAGAGGGGCCTGCTTGCTCCGGGCTACGCCCTCCGCAAGCAGGCCCCTCTCAACCAACAAAACAAGAACCAACAAACCCGAGGAATGGAATTCTACAGAACTTTTAGGACTTGACTGACAGCGCACGAGTCACGAGCGAAACTCAAAAGGACTGAACTGGTGCGCAGACGCAGCCAAAAGCCCGGTAGCCGGCTCAAACTGCACTAGCAGCAAAGCAGCACAAGCAGTGCAACGAAGCCAGGCAGAACCGCTACAAATCGCGCTGTAGGCGCTGCAAGCCGGCTGCAAGCACCTTACGCCGAAGCAAGTGCTGCGAACGCTTAAAACAGCGCCTACAGCGAAGCTCTGAACGCTGCAAGGCAGCGCAGCACCAGCCAAAAAAGCAAAATCTAAGCTAATACATAAAGTATTAGATTTGCCGAGCGCAGCACGTAAGTCCATGACAACTGAAGAGATACAAATTCCGTGTAAAACACCAACTTGCCATTGCCTTTCACAAACTAAGAAATGACCATAATTACAGGCAAAACATTAGATTTGGAGGCAGTTTATGGGCAAGCAGGCGAAGGTGCTGGACGCGAAGGATGTGAAGCGAGTTTTGCAGTTCATTTCAGCCAACAATCATGCAGCCAGAAATAGAGCCATTTTCATGTGTTCATTTCTTGGCGGAATGAGGGCTTGCGAAATAGCCAGCCTGCAAGTGATTGACGCTGTCGACAACGATGGCACTGTCCGCAACGAAATTTATCTCAGTCCGATTGCCACGAAAGGCAGCAAGGGAAGAAACGTTTACGTGAGCAGCAAGCTGCGTCAGGAAATTCAACGCTACATTGCCGCCGTGCCGCCCACGCACAGCCACAACAAGCTGTTCTACTCGCAAAAGGGAGCTATCGCTGGTTTTTCCCCAAACACAATCACGCAACTGTTTGGACAGATATACAAAGCAGTCGGCATTGATAGCGCTAGTTCACACAGCGGCAGACGCACGTTCCTGACTGCACTGGCAGAGAAGGGCGTGAATGTGCGAGTGATTATGCAATTGGCTGGACACCGTTCGATGGCGACGACGCAGCGGTATATCGAAACCAGTCCCGAAATGATACGCCGAGCCTTGGAACTGGTGTAGCGCTGCGCAACGGCGCACCTGTCACGAGCCAGTCTATTGTTTTGTTGCTGAGCCAGAAAACATTAAATTGCCCGAACCAGCAAAAACAATCGACGCTCCTTGCTGTCCCACCTGAATACTAAACGGCAATGAAGTCGTTGAATTGCCAGAGCCGGGACAGCCGACTAGGCCAGCAGAAGCGGACGCAATGGTTGCAGTTCCACTCGCGCTGCTTGTGATGTTATATGTTCCAGTAATAGACATAGTGCAGTTGCCGGGCCCATTGTTTTCTGCAAGAGAACCCGAAGTGATTTTACCGTTTCCATCTGCGGCAAAAGAGCCTATAAGGGTTTCTGACGTTCCCTCCGATAGATAAACGGAGTAAGTGCCTGTCACGCTCGCGTTGGAATATCCCGACTGCGCTTGCACTGGTTGTATGACGCTCGTAGCGCCAGAACTTCCGCAACCGGATAAGAGTGCGAGACTGATTGTTGCCGCAAGAGCCGCTGCGAATTTCATCCTTAAAATCCTCCATTTGTTTGCTCTGCAATTTAAGTAATCGATTCTGCGAGAGATAGCGCAATGCAAAAGTGTTTGTGCCCAAGTATTTCCGTTAAGTCCGACAATTGTCAGAGTCGCGCCGCCGTGAGTCGCAGCAGACAACACTGTTTCAGCTACTGCTTCACAGCAGCGCCAGATAATAGGTTAACGCCATCTGATTCGCCGAGCAGAATACTTGCTCCCTGCTGCCCAGCAGAAATCCAAAAAGGTAGAGCCTGGTTTGCACGGCATGGCCCAGTGCCGCTGACGAGAGTGGCCTTTTCGTTTAACGTTGCAGTCCCGCTTGCGTTGCTCTGAAGGCTGTATGTTCCAGTAAAAGTTAGGGTGCAAACTTCAGCCCCTGCATAATGCTCCGTTAGGGTTCCGGAAGTGATGTTGCCCGCTCCGTCTGCAACGAACGAGCCGGTTCCGTCAGTAAAACCTGAGCCTTGCCCTGAGTTGTATGGGGATGCGAGGGATAGCGAGTATGTTCCCGTAATACTGGCGTTGGAATACCCCGACTGCGCTTGCACCGGTTGTATGATGCTCGTGCCGCCAGAACTTCCACAACTGGTTAAAAGGGCGAGACTGATTGCTGCTGCAAGAGCCGCTGCGAATTTCATTGCGTCCAGCCTCCGTTACTGTTTGGATGCGACGATATGAAAAGCATTGTCGGATGGTGGAAGTGGCTGCGCAAAGAAAGAAGCTCCACTAGCCCCAGCTTGAATGATAAAGTTGTCTGCTTTCGAATAGTTAAACGTCGCACACGAAGGAACAACAAATGTTAGAGAAGCAGTGCCACTCGCGCTACTCGAAAGACTGTATGTGCCAGAAAATGTTCCCGTACATGTGGAGCTTATATCACTAAAGACCAAAGCTCCTGAAGTGATATGCCCGTTGCCATCTGCTACGAACGAACCGATTGAATTGGCGCCATTGGCACCCGTTATGAACGTTGCTGAATAGGTACCTGTGATGCTGGCGTTGGAATATCCTGACTGCGCCTGCACTGGTTGAATGACGCTCGTACTGCCAGAACTTCCGCAACCCGATAAGAGTGCGAGACTGATTGTTGCTGCAAGAGCTGCTGCGAATTTCATTCTTAAAAGCCTCCGTGCGTTGCTTATGGACAATTGTCTGGTTGGACGAAGTATACGCCGATTCTTGTTGGTGGCAGGGAACCGGTTCGAAGCAGGTTGCTGACGATTTGACTTGGCTCACATTAGGATGGATGTGGCGCAGGCTGCTGGTGCAACTGTATTTTTTTGAAAAGACAAACGGCCATTGCGCTTTGCAGCAATAATTGAATTGCTCGAGTGTCGCGACGAAAGGTAGCGCGGTTTGCTGCATTGCAGCGAGTTTGTTGATTTTGAACACATTGTCGTAACCTTTGTAGTGCTGTGGCACACTGTGCAACTCCGCAAACTGGTGCGGTTGAAAACAAAGCAGATAGCGTTGCAGGACTTTGAGCAGGGAAATTGCGATAATTGCACGAAAGTTACACATAACGATTGCATATTCTGTATGTTATTGTAAATAAGCAACATAGTTTTAACGTCGATATTGAGTGGGAGTAGGACTGGCCGGGACTAGCCGTCCGGGCTTACGCGCCTTCGGCGCCGGCTTCTGCGAGCTTTGGAGTGACTCGGCTAATTGCGCGAGTTGCTCGTATGGATTCTCCACATTTCAGTTGCTGGCGGGTCGCGGGCGCGCTCCGATGCGGGTTTCGGTGTTCACGCGGTTATTGGTTTCAGCCCAGGCCTGCTGAACGTCGGTGGGAAATGTGGCGAGCAGTTCTGTGACGCGCGCGGAGATTTTGGCGACGATGTCGGGATGGAGCGGCGCGACGTCGTAGCTCTCGTCTACGTCTCGATCCATGTCGTAAAGCTCCGGATTGCGGAGAGCGTAGTTGGTCTGCCTATGGCCGCGGATTACGCTGTAAGATTCCTGGTCGTAGCGCGTCAGATGCAGCTTCCAGCGATTCCAGCGGGCGGCTTGCAGGTTCACATTGTCGAAGAAGAGCAGGACGTCGCGGTCGATCGATTTCTTTTCGCCTGACAAGAGCGGCCAAATGTCGATGCCGTCAAAGGGCTTTTCTCCGGGGTGAGCTCCGGTGAGCTTTGCGACTGTGGGAGTGACATCCATGAGCGAGGCGAGTCCGGTGCAGACCGATGCAGCGGGGATTTTGCCGGGGAGGCGGGCGAGAAATGGCTCGCGGACACCGCCTTCGTAGGTGTCAGTCTTTCTTCCGCGCAGACGGCCGGGGCTGCCCTGGAACCATGGGCCGTTATCTGATGTGAAGATGACCAGGGTGTTTTCGCGCAGGCCGTTGCGATCGAGCGTCTTCATGATTTCTCCGAAGCTCCAGTCGATCTCCGCAAGCGCATCGCCATAGAGGCCGAGGCCGGACTTCCCCTTGAACGCCGGGGACGCGCCGAGGGGGATGTGCACCATCGAGTGCGCGAGATAGAGGAAGAATGGACCGTCTTTAGCTCTCTCAATGAAGTCGATGGAGCGTTTGGTGTACTTTTGCGTGAGGTAGTCTACGTCGGTTTCCTGTTCGATGACCCTGGTTCCGTCCATCAGTACGCGCGGCTCCATGTCGACGCTGTAGGGGACGCCGAGGTACTCGTCGAACCCCCGGCTTGTGGGTAGGTATTTCTCCGGGATGCCGAGGTGCCACTTGCCGATGGCGCATGTCTTGTAGCCTTTCGCCTTCAACATGTCGGCAAGCGTTACCTCGTCGAGATTCAGGCCGCCGGTATCTTTCGGGAACAGGACTCTGGGCACGCCGACGCGGGTCGGATAGCGTCCGGTCAGAAGGGATGCCCGCGAAGGCGAGCATACGGGGTCGGCGCTGTCGAGATTGGTGAAGCGCATTCCCTCTGCCGCGAACTTTGTCACATTTGGCGTGGGGTTTGCACCGCCATAGACGGCAATGTCGCCGTAGCCGAGATCGTCGCAAAAAACCAGCACGACATTCAGGGGTTTTTCCAATCCCAATGCTGCCTTAGGCAGCATTGCGGCAGCCGCACTGCTGAACAGAAAATCGCGTCTCGTAATTCCCATGTCGTGGTCCTTCCGTGCAGTCGATCCGAACAGCGAGAAATCCTCCGGATTGTAAATCGTGAGCGTTGCCACTTGTCGAATTAACTTGCGGGCTGTGCGCGCAGTTAGGCGACCTCGCGGCTCAATGAATCGAGGCGAGCCAACAACTCGGTGTGGCGCTGGTCGGCGGCGGAGGGTTCGATGTAGAAGGTGCCGTTGGGTTCCAGTTCGCGCATGCGGACCTGGTGGAAGCCCTCGAAGCCAATGATTGCAGGAGGTTGAGGGACTGGCCGAATGGGGCTTGCCAGGTTGATCTTTTCCTACTGCCCGGTTGGCGTTAGCACCGGGGAACGGAGGGGGTTAGTGAGGATTTCGATCCGGGTGTCCTTTGGGAAGACTACATCGCGGCCAGAGTGCAGGAAGTTGTCATAGAAAGACAGGCCGGCGGCATAAAAGCCGAGGCCCGCGGCGATGTTGTAGTTGCCTGCCGCCATGCCGACAATACGTCCGATCAGTCCGAATCCGTTGGAGGCCACTCCAGTGTTTGCGAGCATGTTGCTGTCCTGATCCAATGCTCGGCCGGCGAGCATGGTCAGCAAAATAGGCGCAATGGCACTGGACTGGCTGCGGGGAGAGATGGTTCCTTCGGCGTCGAGGGTCAGGTTTTGCGACTTTTCCGTTGCGGCTCCCGCCAGCGCGCCTTCGACAGAGCGGTTGAACCCCTCAGGGAAACGCACCTGTTGAAAGCTGAAACGTAGCTTGCCGTTGCGTCCGAACGAGCGGGCTGCCAAGGAAGTAGTCACTTTTCCGATAAGGGCGGAACCCTGGGGAATGACAAGGTTATTGTCGCGGTCGAAGACGGGTTCCACCACCAGTGCTTCCACCCGATCGCCCGGGTGGGCGCGCGCCGAAGTCAGATCGTGGCCAAGCACCGCATGGACAGTCCAAGTATCGGTCTTGCCCTTAGGTAGCGCGGACGGCGGCGGGCCGCGCGTGGGGGCGGGAAGGTCAGGCAGGGCCAATGGCTTGGTCAGCTCAAACGACCAGGCTGTACTCGCCGCGATTCTTTCCGGATGGTACGGCAGTTGATGGTAGAGCAACTGACGAGCGCGATCGCCGCGCCCCGGTGCGGTAAAGTAGGCGACGCGGTCTCGCACCTGTTTCTTGGCCTGCGCCCACTGGCGAGCGATAAAGCCGCGATGGGGCGTGGCACCCGGAGCGGAAAGCCGCAACACGGGTGCGCCGTTATCCGCCGCTGCGGAGGAGATGGGCATGGGCCCTCCCGGCAGCATCAACTCGTTGAACTGGACTTTGACCGTGTGGAAGGGCGTGAAGTCTCCGCGCAGACGGCCGCGCCACCGAGTTGACCGGTCAGGTTCCAGTTCAACGACACTGCCCCGTAGCAGTGTTCCCTGGGGCACAGCGAGCCGGCCATCGGCATAGATCGGGTGCATGAGCTTCGCCTCGATGGTTTCGCCGGCCTTCATTGGATAAGACCTGGATATTTCCACCTGGAGGCTTGTGCCTTTGGGCAACAGCGGTTCTGGGTTGACCGCAGCGGCAGCGATTCGGCTTTGCGCCGAAGTTGTGGGCACGACGGGCGTGGGAGGCGGGCGGTGTTCAAGCGTCTGTGCGCTAGACAGCACGGCCAAGGTCAGCGTTGCTGAAATATAACGAGCGATGAATCGTGAGCTTGCGCGAAGTGTGCGGAGATTCAAAGGGGGAAAGTCTCCTGAGACTCAGAACGTACCAATTATGACGCGGACACGACCGAAACGAAAGCGTTAATCGCCTGCGGTCTGCGGGCGCAGCGCGGCGACTTGCTTGGTGAGCGCGTCGAGCTGGGTTAATAGCTCGGCGTGGCGCTGGTCGGCGGGGGAGGGTTCGTAAGGCTCGATGTAGAAGGTGCCGTTCGGTTCCAGTTCGCACATGCGGACCTGGTGAAAGCTTTCGAAGCCCTGGCGGTGAATGACGGCGAGCAACTCCTCGCGGGTGAGCGACTCGCGCTCGAGAGCCTTGCGGTCGACTTGTCCGCCGCGAACGAGGACCGAGGCGCGGCCTTCGAGCAGGCGCGTCATGCTGGGGGAGCGGAAGAGGACGCGGACGACGAGCCAGTTGATGGCGAGCAGTCCGACAGCGCCGATGATGCCGCCGGTGACGGAGTTGTCGTCGCCGATGATGGCGTTCTGAACGGTGTTGGAGAGCGAGAGCAGAACGACGAGGTCGAAGGGATTCAACTGCGCCAACTCGCGCTTGCCGAAGATGCGCAGGAGCACGACGAGCACGAGGTAGATGATGACGGGGCGGGCCAGCTTCTCAAGGATGGGAAGCGGCATGTGGAACATGTGGTCGAAGATGAGCGAATGGGGCATGGAAGAGAGGATAGCGGGGTCGGTATAACTTTTCCAGACGAATCGGAACGGGCATGGGAACGGGCATGGACGGCAGTAGAGAGCTTGCGGGCGCGGATTTGAATTGCGTTGCGCCTTTCGCGCCGGGTTTTCCTGTCTGGTAGAGTGGGATTGCGTGAGCAGTCGGCAGGCGGCGGCGCAGGTACGGCGGTGGCAAGCGGCTTGTTTTCGGGAGGATAAACATTCCACTTACGAGCGATTTACGGCAAAAGCAGGCGGCGGCAATGGCGCCCTTCCGCATCGATCCGAAGTTCGACGTGCGGGTGTGGGGTTACGAGGATTTGCGCCCCTGGTTTGACCGCGTGGCCGAGGCGGGCAAGCCGCTGGGCGAGGTGTGGCTGACGGGCGACATGTGCGTTGCGGCGACTGGGCCGCAGGCGGGCAAGCGGCTGGATGCGCTGTTTGCCGAAGCTGCCGAGGCGCTGCTGGGCGCCGGCGCGCCGATGCGGCAGTCACCGCTGCTGGTGAAGGTGCTGTTTGCCAGGGAAAAGCTGAGCGTGCAGGTGCATCCGGACGACAGGATGGCGCAGAAGTACGGCGATCCGCGGGGCAAAACGGAGTGCTGGTATGCGCTGGCGGCCGAGCGGGGGGCGAAGGTTGCCGTGGGGCTGAAGCCGGGCGTGACGCTGGAACAGGTGGAGCAGGGGATCCATGCTGGGACGCTGGAGGAGAGCCTGCATACGCTGGAGGTGGATGCTGGGGACGTGATTTTTGTGGATGCGGGAACGGTGCACGCGATCTGGCCGGGGGCAGTGCTGCTGGAGACGCAGCAGAACTGCGATTTGACGTACCGGATGTACGATTACGGACGGCCGCGCGAGCTGCACATCGAAAAATCTCTGGAAGCGACCAGGCTGGTGACGCGGGCCGGGAAGGTTGCGCCGAAGAAGCTCGCCGACCGGACGGTGCTGATCGATGCGGAGTATTTTCGCGTGGAGCGGATTCCTGTGGAGGGCAGCCGGTCGAGCGAAAGCCTGCGCGGCGAGTCGGGAGTTGGTCTTGCTTATCTGTTTGCGGCTTCGGGCTCGGGGCGGATTGCGGGCTCGGGGTTTGATGCGGTCGATTTGCCGGCTCGGGGTATTGTGGCTGTGCCGGCGACGGCGCCGGAGTTTACGGTGGAGGATTTTGGAGGACTGGACTTGATTCGCATTACGCCGAACTGGCCCGAGGGCGCGAAGTGAACACGCCGCCGCCTGTCTGGCAGGATTTGGTTGTGGCTTACATCCGAGGCGAGGCTCTGCCCAAGGACAAGTTTGGGCACCAGCCGCGGCTGTACGCGCTGGCCTGCCGCATCGGCGAAGGGATGGAGTTTGACGCCGATATTTTGTTTGCAGCGGCGTGGATGCACGATCTGGGAGTTTTTCTGGAGCACCGGCCGAAAGATCCGGAGGAGCTGGCGCAGTGGGACCATGTTCCTTATACGATTGCGAAGACGCGGGATCTGCTGAAGTGGTGGGGGTTTCCGTCGGAGAAGCTGGAGGGAGTTGCCGAGGCGATCCGGACTCACCAGGCGAAGGACACGCCGGAGCGGATTGAGGCGATTCTTTTGCGGGACGCCGATATTCTGGAGCAGTTGGGCGCGGTGGGGGCGCTTCGGGCGCTGGTGAAGGTAGGCCGCGACACGCGGTACGAGACGTTCTCCTCGGTGCTGCCAGTGCTGCGGCGTGCGGCGGACGAATTACCGGGCAAGCTGCGTCTGGAGCCGGCACGGAAGCTGGCGGTGGGGCGGGTTGCGACGCTTCGGGCCTTGCTCGCCGCAATTGAAGAGGAAGCGGGCGGTCTGTTGTATTAGGGCCTGTTAACACTACCTGAGCGGGCAGCGCGGGGAGCCGGTCAGGGCTTGGCTTGGGCTTTTGGCTGGTAGGTCCCTGGTTCAACCCGGAATCCGATCGCCAGGCGGTTCCAGGTATTGATCTGCGTGATGGCCAGGGTGAGGCGCACCAACTCGGCCTCGGTGAAGTGCTTGCGGACTTCTTCATACACTTCGTCTGAAGCGTGTCCCTGCTGGATGTTGGTGATGGCCTCGGTCCAAGCCAGGGCGGCGCGCTCGCGGGGCGTGTAGAACGAGGTTTCTTGCCAGGCGGGGAGGGCGTAGAGCCGCTGCTCGGTTTCGCCGATGGCGCGGGCGTCCTTGGTGTGCATGTCGAGGCAGAAGGCGCATCCGTTCATCTGCGACGCGCGGGTTTTGAC
Source organism: Occallatibacter sp. (assembly GCA_035529815.1). Taxonomy (GTDB): domain Bacteria; phylum Acidobacteriota; class Terriglobia; order Terriglobales; family Acidobacteriaceae; genus Telmatobacter. The sequence goes on from DATKWA010000036.1 coordinate 9,296, forward strand.
GAGCTCCTGAAGCAGTGGCTCCAGACCGCTGTCGGTGATGGCTCTGCCCAGGGCAATCAGGGCGTGGACTCCTTCGGGAAATGACTTTGCGTAGTTGAGCCGTTCCGGCATGTTGGTCGGTTCCTCCTTTGGATCGGGTACATTTTCTGGTTTGGATGCGCGTCTTGGTGCGCGGTTTCAATTTTAGCGGGTGGATTTCGGGACGGGGGACGGTCCTTTTCGTCTTTCAGGTGGGTTTGCCGCGGAACTTTTTGCTGGCTGCCGGGTTCTCATTCGTAACGGCTTGTGGGCAGGACCGTCTAAGGACATGAACCGGCAGGGCGGGGTGCGGGCGTCTTTTCAAGCCGCGCAGGCATCGAAAGAAGCGGTAGGGAAGCGGCAGAAGAGACGCGACAGGCCGAGGAGAAGATCGAGATGAATCGGGCAAAGTTCAATTCAGGGTTCAATTCCGGGGTTACGTCACGGGTTACGTCACCTGTCACGTCACGGGTCACGAAGAGTTTTCTGCAGGTTGTGGTGTGGTGTGCAGTGGTGGCTTTGAGCGCCGGCGTGGCGCTGGCTGCCCAGGACACGGCGGTGCAGAATGGAGGTTCCCAGAATGCCAGTCAGGCCGCGGCAACAGCGGACGGCCAGCGCACGGATGGGCAGATTGAGATGGATGTGGTGCATGCCCTGGACGCCTCCCAACCGCTGAAGAACGACCTGATTACGGCCGCAACGATCCAGAGCGAGGTAACGCTGGCAGGGACTGTTGCGACCGATGCGTCGAAGAAGCTGGCCGAGTCGATTGTGAGCCAGGTTCCGGGCGTGACCAAGGTGCATAACAATTTGAAGGTCGGCGATCCGCAGCAGGCGCAGGAGCAGATGAACCTGCCGTCGCTGGACGAGAGCGATGCAGGCCAGCCGCAGGAGCAGCAGCAATATCCGCAGCAGGGGCAGCCAGCGGAGGAGAACGGTCCGGCCGGCAACGATCAGCAGGGTCAGGGCCCGATGCCGCCGCCTCAGGGTTATCCGCAGCAGTACCCGCAACCGGGCCCGTATCCACAGCAGGGTCAGTATCCGCCGCCTTACCCGCAGGGACGGCCGCAATATGGTGGTCAGTCTCCGTATCCACCGCAAGGACCGCAAGGACCACAAGGACCGCAAGGACCGCAAGGACCACAGCAGGGCTATGACAACAACCAGCCTGCTTATGAGCCGGCCAGCGGACCGGTGACGGTGCCGCAGGGAACGATGCTGCAACTGCGCACCAGCGAACCATTGACAAGCAAGAGGGCGCAGGATGGGCAGCCGGTGCAGTTTACGCTGATCCGCGACGTGACCTATGGCGGGGTGCTGGCGATTCCGCGCGGCGCGACCGTGCGTGGGGTGGTCACGGAGGTGAAGCAAACGGGGCGCGGCGACCTGGGCGGAAGCTCGTCCCTGGCATTGACGCTGACATCGCTGGACCTGGGCGGAAGGACCTACCCACTGCGATCGGACCTGTTCAAGGTGAAGGGTCCGAACAAGGCGGAGCGAACGGTGGGCAGCGCATTGACCGGCGGGTTGCTGGGCACGATTATCGGCTGCGCGGCGGGCGGCGGCACCGGGTGCGCGATTGGCGCCGGTGCGGGCGTAGCGGCGGGGACGGCGGCTTCAGCGGCTTCTTCCGGGCCGGGAGTGTGGATTCCTGCTGAGGCGCTGGTGGTATTTCACCTTGAGGGCCCGGTGACGGTGGACCCGGTGGGCGCGCAAGAGGTTGCGCGGCTGGCGCAAGGGCTTTACCAGGGCGGGCCAACGCTTTACAGGCGTCGCGGTGGCTATCGATATCCCTATGGGCCACGGTATGTTGGCGGCTACGGCTATCCATACGGGTATCCGCCGGTGTATTACCGGCCTTATTACGTGCAGGGCGGTTTCTACTACTGGCGTTGAGGGGATTGTGGCGGGCCGTTTGCGGGGTTGAATATGGCGGCGGCCCATCACGGCTATGACTCGGAGGAACCACAGAAGCAAACCTTCGTCACATGAACTGTGGAGAATCTGCTTGCGATTCGTATTGCGCTGTCGATAAAACCATTGGAGATCAGCGGAGGCTTAAGTGTCGCTTCTAACTTGGAACCACGCCCGTTCGGTGGACGTTCGGGCTATGGACGATCAACACGGGATACTGATGGATACGGTCAACGAACTGCGAAAAGCCCTGGCGCGCGGCAGCGGTCGCGAGCAAGTGAGCGAAATATTGGACCGGCTTATCGAATTTACACGCATGCACTTCTGGAGTGAGGAGCAGTTGCTGGAGCATATGGGCTTTCCCGGCCTTGACGGGCATCGCGCCGAGCACCACCGCTTACTTGCGGAGATGATGCAGTCTGCTCACCTGCTGCAATACGGCCCGTCTGCGCAGACTGGTCAACTGCTGGGCGCTCTGCGCGACGGCTACCTGGAGGATATCGAGAACCTCGACCGGCAGTACGGGCCATGGCTGAATGAGCGGGGCGTTGATTAGAGTACGACGGTAGAGCTGGGGTGAAGGCGTGGGGGGATTTGAGCCCGGTCAACTCTCAAACGATAATTGCGCCGAGGCCCAGACGGGCGGGGCGGGCTTGGGCTCGGAGGCAAGCTCGTAGACGAGCCGCTCGAGGACCAGGCGCTTGTCTGGCGGCGAGGAGCGCAGTTCAAGATCGGCGCGGGCGACGAGTTTGAGCGCACGAGTGAGTTCGCGGCGGCTCTTGTAGCGGCGGGCCTGGCGGATCAAGTCGTCGGCGGCGAAGGGCGGAATGCGGAAGCCCTGCCACAAGGCCTGCCAGATGGCGCGCGAGTCGCGCACGTTCTTCTCAAGAATCACCAGCATCTGCCGGAAGGTGCGGGCCAGCATGTAGAGGTGGCCAATGGCCGCGTCTTCGCCGGCGTCTGAGCTGTTGAGCAATCCGTGCAGCAGGGCCAGGGCGCGGACGCGGTCGTGGGCGCTGATGGCGTCGGTGAGTTCGTAGAGGGAGCGCTGCTTGGCGCCGAGAACCATGGTCTCCACATCGCCAAGCGTGATGCGCCCGCGGCCGGAGGCATAGAGCAGCAGCTTTTCCAGTTCTGAGGCGACGAGCATCATGTCCGCGCCGAGCGCATCGACCAGCTCGCGGGCGGCGTCGGCTTCAACGCGCACATCTGACTCCTGCGCCGTGGATACAACCCAGCGCATTGCATCTTCGTCGCTGACGCGCGCAAGCTCGACCGTGGCGCAGTGTTCGCCGAGAGTTTCATTGAGGCGCTCGAAGCGGTTCTTGTCGTCCATGTCCATGCGGCGCGTGTCGGCAGGGATGCGGAGAAAGTCGGCAACGAAGAGCAGGAGCGCCTGCGGATTGGGCGAGCGGAAATAGCGATCGAGGGCGGCAAACTCGTCTTTTTTTGCGCCGCGCGTGTAAAGCTGGCGCACGTTGCGCACAAAGATGACCTGGAAAGGAGCCATGAGCGAAGGCGTCTGGGCGCGGTCGAGGATTTCAAAGATCGAAGTGGTAGCGAGGTCGAGGTCGGAAAGGCAGAAGTCGCGCAGTTCGGGCGCAACGAAGGCCTTGAGCACGGCCGCGCGGCAGCGGTCCAACAAGAAAACTTCGTCGCCAGCCAGCACGTAGCCGGGCTGCAACGGGCCGTTGCTTGCGGCGGCAGCTTCGATCTCGGCCACAAAGCGGCCGACGGCGGTGAACCCCGCGCCCCAGCGTGCGGCGGTCAAAGGGCGGGGCTCCACGGGTTCGGTTTGCGCGGAGCGCCGTTAGTCTGTGCGTGCATCATGCGGCTTCAGAATATCGTGCCTGAGGCGTTGAGGACATCCGTGGAAAACAGGGGAGTTGCCAGAAAGTGCAACGTGGAGGCTTGAGATTCGTCGGCTGTTCGCTTTCGCCGAGCGCTCAGAGGCCTTCCAGCACGTCGGCGACCAGCTGGCGCGCAAAGGCGCGCGAGATGCGCTCGACGGCGGCCGGGTCTTCCTGGATGAACGTCGTCAGGTCGGTTGTGGACTGGTACTGCTCGCGGAAAACATAATTCTTGTTCTGGTAGAGCACCCGGCCGTCGGCGGCATTGAGCGTGACGGAAGCCACGATGGTTAGCAGGAAGCTGGAGGACTGCTGGGTGGAGGAGTTGTAGGTGAGCGGCGCGATGGCCTCTTTGAGAATGGTGCCGTGCAGCACAGCGCCGGCGTCGGGAGTGTCGCCTGGCGTGACGCGGTAGCGGGTGCGGGCGGCAAACTCGCGAATCACCGCGTCGGTCAGGGCGGTTTCCGTGTGATACGCCTCGGTGCGCGTGGCGAAGACCGGGATCGAAAGGGTCTTGAGGTCCGGGGGCAGATGGGTGGCGGCGCCGAGGGTGTGATAGCCGCATCCGGAGAGAGCGAGCAGGGAGGCGGTGAGGGACGCGAGAGCGAGCAGGCGCATGAATTCATCTTAGAGCAATTCAGGGGGGAGCAATTCCTCAGGCTGCCGTGCGCTCAAACCCATGCGGTGGTCAACATGCCGATGCGCACCGGGGAGAGCTTGAGTTCGTCTTCGCGGTTGTGGAAGTAGAGTTCATTGAGCCGGTCGGGATCGACTTGCTCGATGCGCTTGAATCCGGCGCGGTGCAGCTCGATTTCGAGTTCGCTGGGGGCGAAGAAGAGGCGGAACGGCTCGCCGGCGGCTTTGACGCGCTTTGCCAGAGTATCGAAGACTTTGCGGCGCTTGGGGGTGAGCGCGTCGGGCGAAAATACGTAGTCGAAGGTCACGGCTGTCCCGGCGGGCAATTTGCCGAGAGTGGCGAGAGTGGCGCGAAAGGCTTCGAGGGTGAGGTAGGGGACGACGCCGAGCCACCCAAAATATGCTGGTGCACCGGCGTCGAATCCAGCCTCGGCGAGGCCCGCGGCCAGCGTCTGGTGTTCGAAGTCGAGGGGAACGAAGGTGAGGTTGGCGGGGATCGGAATACGCGCCTCGGCGAGCATCTCGCGCTTCGACTGCTGCGTCGCGGGAAAGTCCACCTCGAAGACACGAAGCGGTGGAAAGGGATTGCGGTAGGCGAAGGTGTCGAGGCCAGCGCCGAGAAGGATGTACTGCGTTACGCCCTGGGCAACGGCATCTGCGAGGCGGTCTTCGGCATAGCGGCTGCGCGCGGCCATGAAGAGGCGAAAGTCGCGCGCAACGGGATGCATGGCGCGTTCCATGTCGCGATCGAATCCGGGGCCGAGCAGCGGCACGGCGATGGGATCGTCGAGGACCAGTGGCCGGTCGATGAGCTGATGCGCGGCGCGGCGAATGGCGACGCGGAGGGCAGTCCTGCTGGCGCGGCCTGTGTGCATGGTTCAAGTTTAAATGGTGGCGAAATTGTCGCCGGCGGGGCGTGGCCCGCGTACCATACTTCGTATGAGCTGGATTGGATGGGCGCTTCTCTCCGCTGTCTTTGCTGCCGCCACGGCGCTGTTGGCCAAGGTTGGCGTTGCGCATGTGGACTCAAACCTGGCCACTGCGCTGCGCACGAGCGTGGTGTTGGTGTTTACATGGGGCATTGCGCTGGCTCTAGGCAAACATGGCGAGATTCGCTCGCTGGATCGGCGGACGGTGCTGTTCCTCGCGCTTTCGGGGCTTGCGACGGGGCTCTCATGGCTTTGCTATTTCCGCGCGTTGCAACTGGGGCCAGCCTCGCGGGTTGCGCCGCTGGACAAGCTGAGCGTGCCGCTGGTGATGGTGTTTGCGTGGTTGCTGCTGGGGGAAAAACTGAATGGGACGGCAGTGGTGGGCGGTGCGCTGATTACCGTGGGCGCAATCGTGATGGTGATGAGCTGACGGGTGCCTGCCTGTGGCTGCGCGCCTTCCCTATACTGAAAGCAGAGAATGCAGCAATCAAGCTGCGTTGACAAGATCCAATGAGTTCATACACCCAACCCGAAGTTCCGCATCGTCGCATTGTTCTCACCGGCTTCATGGGTTCCGGCAAGAGCACTGTCGGCCCGCTCGTGGCCGCGCGGCTGGGCTGGCGTTTTGTGGACGCGGACGACGTGATCGAGGCCGAGGCAGGTGTTCGCATCAGGGAGATCTTTGCGCGGCAGGGCGAAGCCGCATTCCGCGAGCGCGAATACGCGACCATCGCACGGCTAACCGAGGGCAACCATCTGGTGCTGGCTCTGGGTGGAGGAGCGATTGAGACAGCGGCGACGCGAGAGTTGCTGCTCGCGACGCCGGGGACGCTGCTGGTCCATCTTGAAGTCGAGCTTTCGACCACGCTGGCCCGGTGCGGGGGCACCGAGCATACGCGGCCCATTTTGGCCGATCAGGCCAACCTTGCCAGCCGCTACGAGCGCCGGCTGCCGCTCTACCGGACGGCGCATGTGTCGATTGCGGTGGACGATTTGACCCCGGAGCAGGCGGCGGATGCGGTTCTGCGGGCTTCGCGGCTGGGTTGAACGAGGGATTCTGCGCAATCACTCCCCCGCTTGGTATGATTGAGGCAGGTGCACCGCCATTGCTTGCGATGTGGCCGAGGGCTTTATCCTTCCCAATGACTCCCGTTTCCCAGACCGCCAATCCGGTTGAACTCCCAGTGTCGGCCGAGCATGCGGCGCACTCACATCTGCCGCACGTGCATGCCCCTCAGCCGGGGGCGACGGCAACGCTGATCCACGACCTGCGCGAGCTGTTCAAGGTGAAGGTGGTGGGGCTGGTGGTGGTGACGGGCTGGGGCGGCTTTTACCTGGGCTCGATGCTTTCGGGAATTTCAAGCGTGCAGCGCGGACTGCTGGATACGCTGCTGGGCATTGGGCTGGTTTCGGCTGGCGCCGGCGCGCTGAATGAAGCGCTGGAGCGCAAGACTGACGCGCTGATGAAGCGTACCGCCGACCGGCCGCTGGCCTCGGGCCGCTTTTCGCTGGCGCAGGGCATTGCGGGCGGGCTGGGTGCGCTGGGCCTGGGCGCGGTGTGGCTGCTGCTGCACACTAACCTGTTGACTGTGGCACTGGCGCTGCTGACGGCCTTTTCTTACGTCGCCATCTACACGCCGCTTAAGCGCGTGACGGCGCTGGCAACGTTCATTGGTGCGTTCCCAGGCGCAATGGGGCCGCTGCTGGGCTGGACCGCAGCTCGCGGCCGTATTGAGTGGCAGGGTGTGGCCCTGTTCGCGATTCTTTTTGTCTGGCAGTTTCCACACTTCATGGCGATCAGCTGGCTTTACCGGAAAGACTATGCGCAGGCCGGCATCCGCATGTTGCCGGTGGTGCAGCCGGACGGTTGGTCGACTGTGGCGGAGGCGCTGTTCTTCGCGGTTGCGATGATTCCCGTCAGCCTGGTTCCGTGGTGGCTGGGCATGGCGAGCCCTGCCTATGCTGTGCTGGCTGTTGCGCTGGGGCTGCTGTATCTGGCCTATACGGTCCGCTTCGCCGGCATTCTGCGCACCAAGGACGAGACCGAGAGTCGCATGCTTGCGCGCGATTTGCTGAAGGTCAGCGTACTCTACCTGCCACTGCTGTTCACGGCCTTGATGGTCTGCGCGATTGCGAAGTAAGAGCGCGAAGTAAAAAGGAAGCGGAATCATGACGACCACGGTCGCCCCTTCACCGAGCACCCGGCCCGCTATCGCGGCTATTCTTGTGATCAGCGCGGCGGCAACGCTTTTTCTTTTCTGGCTGATTTATATTCATCCGGCATCGGCCACGAGCGCGCAATACGCCTTTCTGCCCGCACTGAATGCGGTGCTGAACGGACTGGCTGCCACGGCGCTTCTGATTGGCTATACGTTCATCCGCGCACATAAAATCAAAGCCCACCGTGCGGCGATGATGACGGCTTTTGGATTCTCGACACTGTTTCTGGTGAGCTATATACTGCATCACGCGCTGCATGGCGATGTGCGCTACCCAGCTCATGCGGCGTGGCGCATGGTGTATCTTCCGCTGCTGGCCAGCCACATTATTCTTGCCACAGTGGCACTGCCGCTGGTGCTGGTGACATTTTTCTTTTCGTTGAGCGGGCGGATTCCGCAGCACCGCAAAGTTGCGCGCTGGACGTTTCCGCTGTGGCTCTATGTTTCCGTCACTGGCGTCATCACTTACGTGATGTTGCGGCTGGCGCAAGGATGAAGGTGACGATGGCGGCACCGAATGCGAAGCCTGAGATAACTCAGCCGGACGACGGAACGCGCCAACTGCTGCAATGGGGCGGGTCGATGGTGGGCGCGGGGCTGCTGGCGACGCTGCTGCTGGAGACCGTGCTGGGGGGATTTTCGCCCACCGGCGCCAGCACCAACACCGGCTGGTTCGCGCTGATCGTTGCGCTGATGTGCATTCCTTTCGGCAGCCTGCTGCTGGCTCTGGGCGTGGCCAAGTGGTTGCGCAACCGGCGAATCGCCCGCGGGCGCTGATCCTCTGCTATTCTTTTCACTTACTGGAGTACACGATTATGGCAAAGAGCGTTAACAAAGTCATTCTGTTAGGCAACGTGGGCAAGGACCCGGAGATTCGTTCCACCCCCAGCGGCACCATGGTGGCGACGTTTGGGTTGGCAACGAGCGACCGCTATCAGGACCCGCAAGGCAACTGGCAGGACCGCACCGAGTGGCATAACCTGGTGGCATTCAAGCGCACTGCCGAGATCGTCCGCGACTACGTGAAGAAGGGCACCAAGCTCTACGTCGAGGGCAGCCTCAGGACGAGCAATTGGGAAGACAAGCAGTCGGGGCAGAAGCGCTACAAGACCGAGATCATCGTCAACGATCTGTCGCTGCTGAGCGGCCGCGATGAGGGCTCGGGCGGCGGCTACAACCGTTCTTCGAGTTCCAATTCAGAGCCCAGCTACGACCAGCGGTCACCCGCCGGCCAGGACGACGTGGCGCAGTCAGCGGAAATCTCAGACGACGACATACCGTTTTGAGTGGTTCGTAAGTTGCTAATTATATTGGAGTTAGCAGCATAACTGCTCGGTTTCTTGCAGGTGTGAGTCCTGCCACAGGAGTTGATTCGTTGCCTGTGTAGCTATGGCATACGCATTGATGGTGACTGATATGCGGAA
>DATKWA010000037.1:0-4855 GCA_035529815.1 Occallatibacter sp.
CCTCGGCAATCACCCAAAACCGGCCATAGGTTATCACTTCAAAACCGGCCATAGAGAACCGGCCTAAGACATTAGCTTCGACGGGGGCAATTAGCCTCTGTTGGCATGGGTAATGTCTTGGAAAAAGTGAAGCAGGAACAGGTGATCGCGCTGGGGCGTCTTGGTTGGTCGCTTCGTCGGATCGAGGCGGCGACGGGAGTCCGTCGCGAGACGGCCGGCGGATACTTGAGGTCGGCTGGGATAGGCCTACGGGCGCCGGGAGGCTGGGGGCGGAAGGCTCCGTCCAAGGCGGCCAGCTCGGTGACCGGCGAGCCGGTTGGCGAAGAAGCGGCAAATCCGGCCAATGAGGTGATCACCGGCTTTTCCGATTCCCGACCGACTGAGAATTCAAAACCGGCCAACGAAGTGATTACCGGCTTTTTGCCGGAAATGAAGTTGCCGGGGCACGGTTGCAAGCGCTCGTCCGGAGCCAGTGAACCGTATCGGGAGATGATCGAGCTTGAGCTGTCGCGGGGCCGCAACGCGATGGGTATCGGGCAGGATCTTGTCGATAAATACGGGTTCACAAGCAGCTATCAGAGTGTTCAGCGATTCGTGCTCAAGCTGCGTGGAGCGGTATCGCCAGAAGCGCGGGTGATCATCGAGACTCGGCCCGGCGAAGAGTGCCAGGTTGATTACGGCACGGGGCCGATGGTGCGCGACCCTGATAGCGGCAAGTACCGTCGCACACGACTGTTCGTACTGACGCTGGGCTGTAGTCGCAAATGTGTTCGGTTACTGGTCTTTCGGTCGAGTGCGCGTGTGTGGGCCGAGCTTCACGAGAAGGCGTTTCGCCGGCTTGGCGGTTCGCCGCGGGTCGCAGTCCTCGATAACCTTCGCGAGGGCGTGTTGTCTCCGGACTTCTACGATCCGGGTCTGAATCCGTTGTATCGCGATGTTCTGGCGCACTACGGGGTGACGGCACTGCCGTGCAAGGTGCGCGATCCGGATCGAAAAGGGAAAGTTGAATCGGGTGTAGCCCATGCACAAAAGACACCGCTGAAGGGCAAGAAGTTCGAGAGCCTGGAAGAAGCGCAAGCCTATCTGGACCACTGGGAAGAAAACTGGGCCGATAAGCGTATCCACGGCCGCACCAAGCGGCAGGTGGCAGCGATGTTCGCCGAAGAGAAGCCCCACCTGCAACCGTTGCCGTTGGAACCGTTCCGCTACTACCAGTATGGCGAGCGCACGGTTCATCTGGATGGCTGTGTTGAAGTTGAAGGAACCTATTACGGCGCACCGCCAGGCTGGGTCGGGCGAAAGGTCAACGTGCAGTGGGACGCGATGTTCGTGCGGCTGCTTGATCCCCGCAGCGGTGAGTTGCTGCGCGAGCATCTAAGCGGCAAGCGTGGCGGGCACCGCATCCGCGATGCGGATCGTCCGCGACGCACGCCGCCAAAGCTGCTTCAACTGCTGGCTCGTGCGCACAAGGCCGGAGCCAACATCGGCGCAGTCTGCGACGCCATCCATGCTCGCCAGGGTGAACTCGGGGTGCGTCGCATCCAGGGCGTTCTCCAACTGGCGAAGCAATATGGCAGCGTGGCTTGCGACGACGCCTGTGCGGCGGCGCTGGAGCTGCGTGTTGCCGAGCATCGCTTCGTGCGCCGCTATCTGGAGCGCAGCCCCAAAGCCCCTCTCACTCTGCGACAGGTCGATCCGCTCATCCGCGAACTGAGCCAGTATCGCGACCTGATCCAACAACGTATCAACTTCGAGGAACCCAATCCATGAACCTGATCGAACTCAATCGCTCCCTGGTACAACTGCGCCTGAGCGGCATGGCCGCAGTGATGGAAACTCGCCTTCTGCAAGCACAATCGGAGAACATGGCGCCCATCGACCTGATCTCCACGTTGGTATCCGATGAGCTGGCCTGCCGCAGCAAAAGGCTACTGGAGAGACGCCACAAACAGGCGCAGTTCCGAGATGCGGACAAGCGCTTGGACAACTTCGACTTCCAGTTCAATGCCCGCATGAATCGCAACCTGGTCTTCGAACTGGCCACTGCAAACTGGATAGGAAAACGCGAAGACGCCTTGTTCCTCGGCCCACCTGGCAGCGGCAAAAGCCACTGCGCGCAGGCTATCGGGCATGCCGTCATCCAGCAAGGCTACCGCGTGTTGTATCGCGAAGCCCACAGGCTGCTGGAAGAACTGGCCGACGCCACGTTGGACGGCAAACGCAAGGAACACATGGAACTGCTGACCACCGTGCCACTGCTGATCATCGACGATCTGGGAATGCGTAAGCTGCCGCTGACCGCCGCCGAAGAGCTGCTGGAGATCATCATGCGCCGCTACGAACGCGCGAGCACGCTTCTCACCTCAAATCGACCCGTTGACGACTGGGGCAAACTGCTTGGTGACAGCGCTGCTGTCACCGCCATGCTGGACCGGCTCCTGCACCACGGCCACGTGCTCAAGTGCGGACCACGCAGTTGGCGCACCAAGACCGGCGGCACTGGAGATGCGCAATGAAAGCAAATACAAAAAGGATGCCGGGCAAAGAACGCCCGGCGGCGTCGCGACTCGTGATCCAGAAGCCTCCCACGACGAAGCGTCACCATAGGAATACTGGCAGAAATACGAAACCCTCTGCCGGCAAGCCCATCAGGCAAACCGCAGAGGGTCTCGATTACCGATTCCTTCGGAGCCAGCCCCGCGTCATCGGCCCTGGATCACTCCGCAAGGCGCGACCCCGGCAGAGTGACTCCCAACATAACACGCAACCAGAAGCCTTGAGAATCAAACCAAACCCCGACTGCTCAAACCACGCCTTGCATACAGACGTTGCGGCAGGGTAAAACAATCACGTCTTAGGCTAATCCCGTTGGCCGGTTTTGAACTGATAATGTATGGCCGGATTTAAGGTGATAACCGAGGTTGTGGTTTCAGCCTTCAACTACCAGCAAAGCCTCTCAGTCAATTCTCGATGGGGGAACTTTTGGGTGTATTTATTCCACTTGATTTTGCATCGGGTCCATTCTTAATGGCTTGTGCTGCGATGTGACTTCCTCTCCCGCACGCGATGGGGAAGAAAACCTCGTAGATTCGAAGCAAGCGATCGAAGCGGACTACGAGGTGGCGGAAGTTTCCCCGCCATGCGTTGGCTCGCTCAATCTTCCAGCGTTTGCAATAGCGTCTGAGTGCTCGTCCATGTCGAGTTGGCTTACGTACCTTGTTTGCCTTGTGGGTACGATTAACTCAATTCCCCACCTCTTCAGGCGCTGCCGCAATGGATCGCTGTCGTAAGCCTTGTCAGCAATTAGCCTTTGCGGCTTCTGCCGCGGACGGCCACACCGGCAGGGGGTGGGGACGCGGATTGAGGCAAGTGTGATTTCCGCAAGTTTGACTTCCGCCGATTCCGACTCGGCTCCCCACCAACCGAACACATGATTGCAGACCTGCCTCCAAATAGCCTGCAACTCCGGAATCGACTTGGCCCAATTCCGGCTCAACTACATTGAGTATTTGCTTACTTTGTAGCCGAGATCGCTTCGGGACAAGCCAAGGCGCCTAGCAGCTTCAGCCTGTACACCGCCGGCCGAATTAATCGCTCGATCGATCAAACTTCTTTCCAGTCGTGAAAGGATGTCTCGAAGATCCAACTGCTCTGGAAGTTGCGCTGCGAGCTGCTCTATCGTCAACTCCGCGTGTAGTGGGTTCAGTGGAAATGAACCGGCCTGCAAGGGAAAGTCTTCAGGCTGTAATTCCTCGTTCTGGCCCAATATCAGAGCGCGTTCAAGCAGGTTTGCAAGTTCTCGGATGTTGCCTGGGAATGCATAGCCCCTTAGCTTCGCGATGGCATCCTTGCTCAACCGTTTGCTCGAGACCTTCATCTCCTTGGCGATTCTGGCGCACAGCATTAGACAGAGCTCTTCGATGTCTTCCCTTCGCTCACGCAGAGGTGGCAGTTGAATTGGAACCACTGCCAAGCGGTAGAAAAGATCTTCTCGAAACAGTCCACCGTGTACGCGGGTCTGAAGGTCGCGATTGGTCGCCGCCAATACCCGAACATCAACTTTGCGCGGGGTGGTTGAGCCAACCCTCTGAATCTCCCCGTTTGCTAGAACTCTCAAGAGCTTTGCCTGCGCGCCTGAGGACATTTCCGCCACTTCATCCAGGAAGAGTGTGCCTTCGTGCGCAGCTTCAAAAAGCCCTCCTCTCGCCTTATCGGCCCCGGTAAACGCGCCTCGCTCATGGCCGAACAACTCGCTCTCTAACAGGGTCTCGGACACGGCCGCGCAATTGATCGCAATGAACGGCCAATTCGACCTTGTGCTATTGCGGTGAATAGCGCGAGCGACTAACTCCTTTCCCGTCCCGGTTTCTCCCGTTATCAAGACTGTCGAATTTGTTGGAGCCACGCGCGAGATAAGTTCCCGGACAAAATAGATTCCTTTGCTTTCACCAACAATTTCATCTGCGCCTTCCAGCTTTCGCACCGTTGTTCTTAGAACGGCGTTCTCCCGGAGAAGGGCCGTGCGCTCACAAGCACGTTTGATTGTCGCGCGCATCACATCGAGCACATACGGCTTGGTCAGAAAGTCGAAGGCGCCCTGGCGCATGCTCTCAACTGCTAATTCCAAGGTTCCGACGGCGGTGAGAAAGATTACCGATGTCGTCGGATCGCTCTCCTGAACCGCCCGCAATACATCCAGGCCAGTCCCACCCGGCATCTTCTGATCTGTGATGACCACGTCGAAATCTTCTTTCGCAAGAAGAGCCATAGCTTCTGAAGCGTTCGATGCCTCGATAGGAATGTGCGAGTCCTGGCGAAGGTTTGCTTTCACAATTCGTCTCATGCTCGCTTCGTC
>DATKWA010000038.1:0-80212 GCA_035529815.1 Occallatibacter sp.
GCCGAGGCTATCGCCGCAGCCGCTTGAGAGGGGCCTGCTTGCTCCGGGCTACGCCCTCCGCAAGCAGGCCCCTCTCAACCAACAAAACAAGAACCAACAAACCCGAGGAATGGAATTCTACAGAACTTTTAGGACTTGACTATGACTCGGCGGAGCAATGTTTTGAATTTCGAGTATTCCATCGTGACGAATCATCCTTGTCAGCGTGCAGGTTGGATTATCTCGGGCGTTGCAGTGTTGTCGCCTGGCATTCGATCATGCAGGATCTCGTTGAGCAGAGCCCGATGAACCCGAATCCGGCCGTCGTAATCAATGTAGCCGTGTTCGCGAAAGCGATTCATGAAGAAGCTGACGCTAGACTGCGGAGTGCCGATCATCTCTGCCAGGCTTTCCTCCGTGATCTCCGGAATCAGCTTTTCCAATTCACATGGATCGCCAAAATTCGCCATCAACACAAGGAGCTGGGCCAAACGCTTTTCGCTGGAGCTCAAGAACTGATCCACGAGATCAGACTGGATGCGCATACCGCGAGCAAGAAGAAACGTCGTGAATATCTCGGAGAGTGAATGTTCCTCAAGCAGGATGCGGAGCATCTCCTCCCTCTCAATCTTGAGCGCGCCGCAATCGGTTATGGCCGAGGCAGTGGCCATATGCAGCGCGCCTGCTCTTACGAGCGACTCTTCTCCAACGAAGTCCCCCGCAGCGAGAAAAGTAATGGTGGCTTCCTTGCCTTTCCTGGAAATGACGGTCAGCTTTGCGCGGCCACTCTGGAGATAAAAGACAGCATCCGCAGCTTCTCCCTGCGAAAAGAAGATCTGCTTTCCGCATAGTTTCACAATTCTGCGCCCTCGCCCGGCGCTTGCCAAAAAGGCCTCTGCATCGAATGCAAGCTTCTCAGGTTCAAGCATCAAAGTCCTTCCCCCAAGAATGGTCGTGCGGTTTGGCAAGAACGTGGCACACCGCCATATCGTCCAGGTTCTAGCGTCGAGTTACCGCAATCGATACCAGGCTCATCGGCGGTTATCAAGGCCCAGCTCAGAGGAGCACAACTGCTTCAGATGGAACGTTTCAACGTGCGCCTGGGCTCACCCGTGCGGAGTAATCACTTAGAATCGCATGAATGAGTGCAAAGGACTGTTCTGTATTGCTCACGCTTGGGAAATACCCTCAAACCTCATGCAGGGCCTGGGCAAATGGAGCCAGTTCCAATGGATGATTAATACAGAGCTATTCTCGGTGGATGAGATGTCGAGTGGATAAAGTGACAAAGACATTCTGCACACGTATTCGTGCAATTAAATCTATAAATTAATGATAGTAAACGACTTAAAATGGGGAGGCGGCTACCGAATAGCATCTGCAAAGGCAACAATATATCTGACTGACCATTGCATCGAACTCTAAATTATGGGTTTTGCTACACTTAACGCATGATTGAGACGGTCACAGTGAGGGCGGATGCGCTCCATAAACTCATCTCGCTTTTACCTCCAATTCCTGACTCTGGAGTACCAGCCCCATGTGTGCCAAAAGGCTTGATCGTCAATCTCACTCCTCACCCAGACGCGGTTCGGGTTGAATGGCGGCCTGAAATGAGCTATTTCGGTCGGCTGAAATAGGTTGGCGCAAGGCATTTTCTGAGCGAACATCTCCGCGCGAATAGACGTAGGTTTTCATACACCCGGCACAGGTAATCTCGAAGTTTCTGCACACTGGCAGATACACCACACGCCGAAGATCACACGGGCCAATTACATCGAGAACAATCGTGCCGCAGTCAGGCGTCTTGCAATCAACGACCCAGTAAGTAAAGCAAGGATCATCCCCCATTTCCTATTCCTTTCGTGTCCCGCACCCTTCAGCGGTTATCATGCTCCCATCGCTCGATGGCAGATTCCATCGCTGCTTCAAGCGTGATGTTTTCATCCTTTGCCTGCTCGAATTCAATCAACGAATCGACCTTATATTCGTTGCCGAGGGCCTTGACGAGTAGGTTCCTGCGCAACTGTAATAGGCGCCGAGAATGAGCCGAATCCTTCCGTTTTTTTTGCCAAATGCCCCGAGCCACAGAGAAGATCAGAACCACGGCTGCAATCAAAGCCAAAACTACTGTCAGGATGCTTTGTTTCATTTCTTCTTTTCGTCCTGTTTTCTGCCCCAAGTGAGATATAAAGCCAATACGAAAGATTCCCACATGACGATCTCACCCAGCAATTTCTTGTAATCGACAACCGCTACAAGGTTCTGCGTGATCCACATCGGAAACTGATCTATGCGGGGATGCCTAATCGGCATTAGCCCGGCGCTCACAACATTCTGGGAAGGGAAAAGCTCACTGCCTTGTGCGCGGATGACTACCCACGGAGGGAACATCGCAAGAACTAAAAGGACTGCGAACGCCAGCCAAATACAGATTGTGCGCTTCATTGGGAATCCTTTCCTTCTTCAACAAAGCCGAACGAGACGGCCATCCCAATCAATATCTCTTCGGTAAGCTCTGCAGAGGTGTGGTATCTGTCGAGCCTTTGTTGAATGTCTCTGTGCCATTGTCGGTGAAGGGATGAAAGGGCATTCCTCCGTGTGTACCAGGCGAACAAATCCCCAGCTTGGAGTGGCAGACATTTCTTCTCGTCATCTTTTTCAGGGTCCTTACCAAGATAAGGAATCATCCGAGATGGAAGGCTTGCACGAAACTCCGGATACCAGCTTTTCACGTGGTCCCACAGCTTATTCTGCTCGTCAAAGATGAAGTCAACAGGAGTAGAGTTAGCATCCCGCTGGCCTAACTGAATCATCAACACGATCAATCGATAGAAGAGAAAGAAGTACGGATCTTCAGCATACTCCGGCAATGCATATCGACTCTGAAAATCCAGAAAGACACTCCATTCAACCGAACACGAAACCGCCAGAGGATGAAAATCGCAAAGAGATTCTGAGAGAGCAAATACCTTAATTTCCCTCTCTCTGTCGCTCAGGTGTTGGAATGGGCCTTTTTTGTGGTCCCATACCTCAGATGCTTTGAAGTATTCGATATTAGGAGAAGCGTCAAGTATGCCTCTCCATTCTTCTGACAACCTAGCCCACCATCCTGCGGGCAATGCCACTCCCCCAAGCACGAATATCTTTGAGCTGGGCTCGCTCCCACTATCGTCGATATAGGCGGTGATCGAAATAATGCGCCTCCAACAACGATCAAAGTCTGAGCACCCAACTAACAGCCGCTCAGCCGCGTTGCTTGCCAGTTCTTGACTTTGGACACACATCAGCGGTACGCTCCATTCTGTGAGCGAAACGCCGAATAGCCCCGTGTCCTCTGCCAAGAATGAAACGGGTGAATTCGAAAAGTTCACGAGTTTTTTGAGTCGGCTTGTCGCCGTACCCCACTCAGAAATCAAGGCCCAACTAGATGCCGAGAAAAAGGCGAAGCGGAAGGCTAAAGCCCGTTCCGCTTCCCGCGTCTCTGGCGCTTCTTCGAAGGAGCCAGCTTAGAATCTCGTTTCCCCCACCTTGCCAGTAAGCTCCGCGTATGTAAGGCGCTTCCCGGCGATCTGCGATAGAGCCAGCATAAACCGATCCGAGTCCTGTAGAGGATTATCTTTGGTCGCGCGGTTGTTGTAGCGAAACACTTGCTCGACCACGTAGGAGTCAAGGTGGAAGGGTTCGACGGCAACATATGTGCCGGTTAATCCCCGCCTCAGCAGACTCCAGAAGTTCTCGATCCCGTTGGTGTGAACTTCGCCGCGGACGTACTCTTCCACGTGGTTCACGGTTTCGTGAATGTAGTTGCGGGCCGCGAGATGGTCATAAGATGAGCAGCCATCGGTATAGACGGACGAGCCCTGCTCAATCTCCGCGAGGATTGCACCTTGAAGGGTTTCTCGCTTCACGTTGGGCACCACGTGCGCTCGAACTTTTCGGCTGTCTCTATCCAGCATTCCCATCACGATAGTCTTGCGGCCGTCTCCGCAGCCTTTTAGCGCAGTCTGCATTTTGAGCCGGCGCTCACGGTGCATCTTCTGAGGCTTGGGGCCGACAAAGCACTCATCAACTTCGACAGGACCCCCATCCGACCCTCCCAGCTTCACGAATGAACGCGCAGCCATCGCCTTGCGAATCCTGTGGAGCATGAACCAGGCGGTCTTTTGGGTCACGCCGATTGCGCGATGAATCTCGTAGCTGCTAATCCCGTTTTTGCAGTTGGCCAGCATCCACACCACTGGCAACCACTTATCGAGTCCAATCGGTGAATCCTCGAATACTGTTCCCACCTTTAGTGAGAACTTGGCACGATCATGCCGACCGTAGCACTTGTAAAGGTTCGCAGCCTTCAAAAATGTGACCTTTTCTGAGCCGCAAGTAGGGCACCGAACGATGCCGTCAAGCCAGCGAACGGCAATCATATGTTCGCGGCAGTTGGCTGGATCGCTGTAGAACTTCACAGCCTCTAAAAGTGTCTTCGGAATTGAGAAGTGGTCCATGAGTGCAATAATACATAAGTTAGTGCGGTCAGTCAAGTATATTTATGCCTCTGCAAATTACTGATAACAATAGAAAATTGGCGCTTCGTTCGAGGCAGTTGCCCCTATAGTTGCCCCCTGCCTCATGTTGTGCGGATTGCTGTGAGCAAATCTCGTCTCTGCTTCGGCGGGCTGCTGAAGAAATCTCTTGGATGGTTCTCTACCAGCGGGCGGCGGCGGAGAATTCCACGCTATAAGAGCAACTCGCGCCAGGACCCTCTACGGTGCGCAAAAGAATCTCTGACGTTCGAGTGCTCGATACCGGTGGATACTGATCCGAATCCTGACGATCTCATTGTCGTAGTCCAGGGCCCGCCTTTAGCACGGAGCGGCACCTTCACGGCTCTAACGCCGGCTAAGATCCATTGTCAAAGCTTTGTTAGCCTGCTCAATTGTATTGTAGCCGGTCAGCGACTTCAGATGCATCGCGATCCAGAGATTGAGACTTGTATTTGTATTAAGGATGCCTTTGCTTGAGTGGGGCCCGGTGATCAAGGGCGAGGTTCAATTCCAGGGTATTGACGCGCGGTTCTCCGAGAAATCCGAACTGCCGACCCTGCGTATATTGGGCTACAAGTTGGCGAACATCGCTCTCCGACATATGCCGCTCGCGCGCCACGCGCGCCACTTGGAACTCCGCCGCTGCAGGAGTGATATCGGGATCAAGACCTGAGGCGGATGCGGTGACCAGATCAATCGGAACAGGCGTGTTTGGGTGATCAACCTGGTTCGCGGCGACGTCGCTGGCGATGCGGTCTACAAGTTTTTTGTTCGTCGGCGCATAGTTGGAGCCGCCGGAGTTCGTCGCGTCATAGCCATTGCCGGCAGCCGATGGCCGCGAGTGGAAATAGTTCGCGCCGGTGAAGGGCTGGCCGATTATGCGGGAGCCGATGAGCTGCGCGGGCTCGCCGTGCGCGCCACTCTGCGCGTAGATCAATTGCCCGTTCGCCTTGTCCTTGAACAACAATTGCGCCAGCCCGGTCACGGCAAAGGGATAAACCAGCCCGAAGAGAACCGTGGTAACAACGGTGTACAAGAGCGCGGTGAAGATATTGCGAGTCATGTGAGGCTCCTCTTACGCAAGGTGAATGGCCGTGATAAACATGTCGATGATTTTGATGCCGATGAAGGGTGCAATCAATCCGCCGACACCGTAGATAATGAGGTTGCGGCGGAGCAGAGCCTCGGCTGACATTGCCTTGTACCCCACCCCGCGCAACGACAGTGGAATAAGCGTGATGATGATGATTGCGTTGAAGATAACAGCAGAAAGAATCGCGGATTGGGGCGTCTTGAGCTGCATGATATTGAGTGCCTGCAAGACCGGGAAAACGCCGGCGAACATTGCGGGGATGATTGCGAAGTACTTGGCCACGTCGTTGGAGATTGAAAAGGTGGTCAGGGCGCCGCGGGTCATGAGCAGCTGCTTTCCGATGGCTACGATCTCAATAAGCTTAGTCGGATTCGAATCGAGATCGACCATGTTCCCGGCTTCCTTGGCCGCCTGCGTGCCGGAGTTCATGGCAACGCCGACGTCAGCTTGAGCCAGCGCCGGAGCGTCGTTGGTGCCGTCGCCCGTCATTGCCACCAGTTTCCCCTCTGCCTGCTCGCGCTTGATCAAATCCATCTTGTCTTTCGGTTTTGCCTCAGCTAGAAAGTCGTCCACTCCGGCTTCACGCGCAATTGCAGCGGCGGTGAGTGGATTGTCGCCTGTAATCATGATGGTCTTGATGCCCATGGCGCGCAGCTGCAGAAATCGCTCCTTCATTCCCCCTTTGACGATGTCCTTAAGGTGGATCACACCCAGGGCCTGCCGGTTTTCTGCGACAACCAACGGTGTTCCTCCGCTGCGCGCCACTACTTCAACGGCGGTACGGACCTCATTGGGTAGGTAACTGCCATTTTCCTCGAGGAAGCGCGCAATCGCGTCGGTTGCGCCTTTCCGTATGATGCGGCCATCGAGGTTTACCCCCGACATTCTCGTTAGGGCGCTGAAGGGGACAAACTCCGCGTGAATCTCACTCAGTTCGCGACCGCGGAGTCCATATACCTCCTTGGCGAGCACAACAATGCTGCGTCCTTCCGGAGTTTCATCAGGCAGAGACGAAAGTTGGGCGGCATCGGCCAACTGGTCTTTGGTCACGCCTGGCGCTGGAATGAACTCGGATGCCTGACGATTGCCGAGTGTGATGGTTCCCGTTTTGTCGAGGAGCAGCGTATTCACATCGCCCGCGGCTTCCACCGCCCTGCCCGACATCGCGAGCACGTTGTGTTGAACGAGGCGGTCCATGCCGGCGATTCCAATCGCCGAAAGCAGGCCTCCAATGGTGGTCGGAATGAGACAGACCAGCAGGGAAATGAGCACGAAGACCGACTGCGGTGCGCTGGAGTAGATAGCAATCGGCTGCAAGGTAACGACTGCCAAGAGAAATATGATAGTAAGTCCGGCGAGTAGGATATTGAGCGCAATTTCGTTTGGAGTTTTCTGGCGTTCTGCGCCCTCTACAAGGGCAATCATCCGATCGAGGAAGGTTTCGCCTGGATTGGAAGTTATGCGAACTTTGATGTGATCGGAAAGTACCCGCGTTCCGCCTGTGACAGCCGAGCGGTCTCCGCCTGCCTCGCGGATAACCGGAGCAGATTCGCCGGTAATTGCTGACTCATCTACGGATGCGATGCCTTCAATCACTTCGCCGTCGCCAGGGATCATGCTTCCAGCCACCACGAGGACGACGTCCGATGAGCGCAGGTTTGAGCTGGGGACATTCTCCGTTAGCCCGTTGCTGGTAAAGCGCACTGCAATGGTGTCGGACTTGGCGCGGCGCAGGGCATCGGCCTGCGCCTTGCCACGGCCCTCCGCCATTGCTTCAGCAAAGTTGGCAAACAGCACCGTGAACCAAAGCCAAAGAGTGATTTGGATGTCGAATCCAAACGACCCTTGATGCCTGACAATATCGAGCACAAGATAAATACTTGTGATAACGCTGCCGATCTCCACTACAAACATGACGGGGTTCTTCATCATGGTTTGTGGATTTAGTTTTACGATCGCATCAACGAGCGCGCGCTTGACGATTTGCGAATCCCAAAGGGAGCGTTTTTCTGTGTGTGCCATCGACAATTCTCTTTCCGGCTTAAAAGCTCTTGCCGCTCAACAAGAGCAAGTGCTCGAGGATAGGACCAAGTGAAAGGGCGGGGAAGAAAGTGAGCGCCCCGACGATGAGGACGACACCGACCAGCAGCACTGTAAAGAGAGGTGTGTTGACGGGAAATGTACCCGGAGAAGGCGGAATCAGGTTCTTCTGCGCCAAGCTGCCCGCGGTGGCGAGCATGGGGACGATCATGAGGAAGCGGCCAATCAGCATCGCCGCTCCCAGGGAGAGGTTGTACCACGGTGTATTGGCATTCAGACCGGCAAATGCGGAGCCGTTGTTGCCGGTAGCGGACGTGTAGGCATAGATGATCTCTGAAAGCCCATGCGGGCCTGCGTTATTGAGCGAGGAGAGCCCGAGGCTGGGCACCATCAGCGTGACCGCGGAAAAACCGAGAATCGAAAGCGGAAAGATGAGGATGTAGAGCATGGCCATCTTGACGTCAAACGCCTCAATCTTCTTGCCGAGATACTCGGGCGTTCGTCCAACCATCAGTCCCGCGATGAAAACGGACAGGATGACGAATATGAGCATTCCGTAGAGTCCAGCCCCAACGCCTCCAAAGATCACTTCCCCAAGCATGATGTTGGCTAGAGGAACGAGTCCGCCGAGGGGCATGAAGGAGTCGTGCATACTGTTGACTGCGCCGCAACTTGCATCTGTGGTTACAGTGGCAAAGAGTGCTGAGTTGACAATCCCAAAGCGCACCTCCTTGCCCTCCATGTTGCCGCCGGCCTGGGTAGCAGTTACGTGCTGATCCACCCCGTGCAAGAGCGGGTTGGGCTGTGATTCGGCGTAATACGCGACCAGAACGCCGGCGAAGAAGAGTGCGCTCATGGCTGCAAACACTGCCCAGCCGTGGGCCGGAGACTTCACCATTCGCCCCAGCGTGACGGTAAGCGCGCCCGGAATCAGGAAGATGGAAAACATCTGCAGGAGGTTGCTGAGGGGCGTGGGATTCTCAAAGGGATGTGCGCTGTTGGCGTTGAAGAAGCCGCCGCCATTGGTGCCGAGCATCTTGATGGCTTCCTGAGAAGCGACAGGGCCCTGGGCAATTGTCTGCGTGGTCACAGTCTGGGTGGTGGTCTTGCCACTGGCATCGGTCGTGGACATCGTTTGTGGCTGCACGAGGGTCGCTTGATCGTAAGGACGGAAGTTCTGCACAACGCCCTGCGAAACGAGCACCAGAGCGTAGATGGTGCAGGCCGGCAGCAGAACCCATAGTGAGGCTCGTGTCGTATCTACCCAGAAGTTGCCAATTGTCTTGGATTCGCGGCGCGCAATGGCTCGAACAAAGGCCACAGCCAGCGCCATTCCAACCGCCGCGGAAAAGAAGTTGTGGTAAGCCAGAGAACTCATCTGCGTGAGATAACTCATCGTCGTCTCGGGAACATAGGCTTGCCAGTTGGTGTTGGACGTGAAGGAGGCAGCAGTGCTGATGGCAAGTTGCGGCTCAACCGCGCCCAAATGCTGAGGATTCAGTGGCAGGAAACCCTGTAGGCGCTCGCACAAGTACGTTGCCAACAGAGTAACCGCACTGAAGATCAACATGACGATCGAGTACTCCGTCCAGCGCATCTCATGGGATTCGTCTATCCCGGTGAGGCGATAGATCAGCCTCTCTACCGGTCGAAACAGCCTGTCGGCAAACGTCTTCTCGCGTGCAAAGACGCGGGCCATGTAAATGCCGAGGGGCTTTACGCATACCAGCAGAAGCGCGAAGAATACGAGAATTTGAAACCATCCGTTGGCAGTCATGGGGGCACTTTCCTCTTGTGGTTGCTAGAAGTTTTCCGGACGCAAAAGCGCGTATACGAGATAAGCCAGCAACGCAGCGACCACGAGCAGGAGCAATGCAGTTTCAAGCATTTCCCACCTCCTTGCGCGAGTGTTTGCCGGCCGGCTTCCCGCCCAGCCGATCGCATCCAATTGTGTACGCGACTGCCAGAAGAAAGAACACAATCGTCGAGAGAACCATCAGAATATCCAGCACACGATGCTCCTTCGCTTGAAGGCAGGATGCGCTTGGTTCTGCGCTTGACGCTGCCTCAACAAGCTGCAATAGCTACATGAAACGCTGGAGGTCGTAAAAAATGCGTAGTGAAGGTGTTAAGAAGTCATAAAGGGGAAGTGCTAACTAGGGTTTATCGTCGCCGGTGGGGCGAAAACGGTATCCAATCCAAGGCTCGGTGAGTATATAGCGTGGCTCATCTGAGGTTTCGATCTTCTTGCGCAATTGGTTGATATGGACTCTAAGATATTCTGGCTGATCGGCGTTTGCTCCCCACACCGCATGCAGCAAAGCCCGGTGGGTAAGCACCTGACCGGGGTGTTCCGCAAAGCAAAGCAGCAGGTCAAACTGCTTCGGCGTAACATGCAGTTCCTCCCCGCGAAACAGAATTCGATGCTGGAGTTGGTTGATATGAAAATCGCCTACATCCACAACTACCGGAGTCGTCCTTTGAGCGGCAGTTTGCCGGCGAAGCAGCGCTCTTACGCGCGCCAGCAATTCCTGAATGCTGAATGGCTTTGTTACGTAGTCATCGGCGCCGGCATCGAGCGCTTCAATTTTTTGCCGATCCTGGTTCCGAACCGAAAGCACAAGAATAGGAATCTCGAGCTTCTCTCGAATGGCGCGGCACAGTTCGACTCCGTTTATCTTTGGCATTGCAAGATCGGTAATCACCAGATCCGGCTGCCAGCTTTCCACTGCCTCCAGCGCTTCCAACCCGTCGGCGGCAATCTTGAGTGAATAGCCCTGCGTTGACAAAGCAGTTCGAAGAACACGCGTAATCTGCGGCTCATCGTCCACAATCAGAATCCTTGATGGCTCAGTGAGTGGTTTCATCCGCGCTCCTGGCTTTGCGTCACGATGTGTACATCCACGTTGGGCGCCTGAGTCAGAAAATGTTGAATCGCCCAGTAGTATAGATATTTCTTCAGCCCTTTGGTTGCGGAGCGGCCGAAGATAATTTGCGTAATATGCTTGTCGCGGACGAATTTTGCCGCAGCCTGCGCTACGCTATCTCCCTGCAGTAAGATGACCTCGGCGCCCAAATTTCGAGCAAACTGCAAATTCGCGGCCAGTTTACTCGCGCCGGAATGAGCGCTCTCCCGATCAGTTTCAATGTGCAGGACGAACAGTTCCCCGCCAAGCCCTTCGGCCAGCCTGGCCCCACGGGCGATTAGCGTCTGAGAAGCACTGCTCGAGCTGACGCAAACAGCAACGCGTTCGCGAACTGCCCAATTGGATTGGATCCCCCTGGAATCCATGTAGTTTGTCAACGTGCGATCCACTGCCTTGGTCACATGCTGCAGTGCCAATTCCCTCAGCGCGATCAGGTTTCCACGACGGAAGAAATTGGCGAGAGCCTTCTCAGCCCGATCAACGCCATAGATATCCCCCCGCTTCATACGGGTCTGCAGGGCTTCCGGGGTGAGGTCGGCCATCACGATTTCATCGGCCCGGTGCACGACCCAGTCTGGAACCGTCTCACGAATCTGGATTCCCGTCACACTCTGAACTGTTGGCGCAACGCTCTCAATGTGCTGCACATTCATCGTCGCCAGCACATCAATTTTCGCGGCCAGCAACTCCAGCACATCTTCGTAGCGCTTGGTATGCTTGCTGCCCTCGATGTTGGTATGGGCCAGCTCGTCAACAAGTACGATTTGAGGGCGCCGCACGAGGATAGCGTCGACGTCCATCTCTGAAAACGTTACTCCCTTGTAATCAATGGATTGAGGCGGAACCTGCTCCAGCTGTGTTGCCAACTCCGCCGTCCTGGGACGGCCGTGCGCTTCGACCACCCCGATGACAATGTCCTCGCCGCGCTGGTAGCGGCGCAACGCCTCACTCAGCATGTTATAGGTCTTGCCAACGCCTGGCGCGTAACCAAGGAACAGCTTGAATGTGCCCTGCACTTTCTCGGGCGCAACCATTTCCAGCCACTCTTCCGGGCTCTTGGTAATCGACGACACTGGGTTCATGGTGGGCATAGGCTTAAGATGTGGATGTGAAAAGAATAGCGCCCGGCATCATTTTTCGCTACGGCTTGTCGACTGCTACATTTGCCTGTACTGTTGCCGTGTACTGCTACTGGCTGCATGCCAATGACACGACAGTGTCGCTCACTTTCCTCCTTCTGATCCTGATTGTTGCCGCCAATTGGGGCCTGCGCCACGCAATTTACTTGTCCTTTCTGGCAGCGGCGAGCTTTAACTTCTTTTTCCTTCCTCCTGTGCGCACTTTCACGATCAGCGATACGCGCAATTGGGTTGCCCTCGGCACGTTTCTGCTTACTGGTGTCATAGCCAGCCAGTTGGCCGAGCGGGCCAGACGAGCCGCCGAGATATCGAGTGCCCGGC
Source organism: Occallatibacter sp. (assembly GCA_035529815.1). GTDB lineage: Bacteria > Acidobacteriota > Terriglobia > Terriglobales > Acidobacteriaceae > Telmatobacter. The sequence continues at coordinate 12,041 of DATKWA010000038.1, forward strand.
AGCGCGAGGCGGAGAGGCTATACGAATTCAGCCAGCAACTGCTGCTGTCAGGCAATGTGTCGGATCTTTTGAATCAATTGCCCTCGAAGGTAGCGGAAACCTTCCGCCTCAGCGGAGCAGTACTTTATCTCCGCGAGAAAGATTGCGTCTATCGATCAAGCCCCGACTGCATGCAGGTCTCCGCTGAGCAATTGCGCGATACAACGTACTCGCGCGAGAGTCGCCGGAGCGAAGGTGCGAATTCGATCCTACTTCCCGTCCTCCTTGGTCAAAAGCCTATAGGCGCCTTGGCGCTTTTCGGCCAGCAAATCTCAACCGAAGTGCTCGATTCCGTGCGTAGCATGACTGCAATTGCCATTGAAAGAGCGGGAGCGATGGAAATGCTTGCCAAAGTCGAGGCCTCGCGCGAGAGCGAACGCCTGCGAAATGCTCTGCTCGACTCGGTCGCTCACGACCTGAAAACTCCTCTAACTTCGATTACTGCCGCGATCACAACGCTGCGTTCCGACGACCTCCTGGACCAGGATCAGCGTGCGGAAATGATGACGGTCATTGAGGAGGAAGCAGCCCGACTCGACCGCCTGGTGAGCGAAGCCGTAGAGATGGCTGAACTGGATGCAAATCGCATTCAGCTGAACCTTCATCAGCAATCCATACGTGAAGTCATCCAGCAGGCGATCAACGGACTGGAAGCGCAATTGCGAACACACTCGATTGAATTGCGCCTGCCAGACTCTCTGCCCGCGGTCCCGATGGACAGGATACAGATTGTGAAGGTACTCCAGCACCTGCTCGAAAACGCAGCAAAGTACTCACCGCAATCCAGTCCCATAGTTGTGAGTGCTGAAGTGACGGGAGATACTCTTGTCACCAATGTTGCCGATCGCGGAGTTGGCATCGATGATCAGGAACAATCCATGGTTTTCGATAAGTTCTATCGCGCTCCCGGACAGCGATATCGCGTACAGGGAACCGGTATGGGGCTGGCAATTGCAAAAGCTCTTGTCGAAGCACATGGCGGGGCCATTACGGTGACTAGCCAACCGGGTCACGGATCAGTCTTTTCCTTCTCTCTTCCGTTGACCACCCGTCCTTGAAGTGCATAAAACTCTGCAGGGCAAGTTGCGCTCTAGAACTTTGGCACCGAAGGAGTGTTGGACTTGCCAGCCGAGAAATGCATGAGTTGCAGGCACTGGCTTACAACTGCCAATGGAAAATGGCAGGGATTTGGCCGATTATGCCGGCATCGCAAAGAGATTGCTGGGCCTCGATATGATCTGGAGAGGTTGACCGGTTGACTGGAAGTTACTTTTCAACAACATATCCACATGCTTCCGCTATTGATGATCCTGCTCTCATGATCCCAGTCTGCTCAACAAAGACCCTTTTGAGAAAATCCAAGAACATTTAAATAGTCATCGGAATGACTGCTACATTGGCAAATTTTTCTCTTTCCCGCAGGCCTCCGAATGTTTCCAGGCGATCTTGTCAACGATCCGGAAATTGGGGGCTTGGTATAACCTTCAAAGCGGAAGCAAGCTGGAGCACAGTGCGTGAGCCTCTACGACCACTACAAGTACCGGGAGCCGTGGGATAAGGACCTGCCCACAGACCTTATCCCGCCGATCAAGCACCTCAGGAGTACCTTCGACAATCTTCATCAGTATTATGGGCAGATAACAGAGAAGCTCTGTTACTACCGGCTGCACCCAGGCGACGCCGAAGACATAGAAGAGTATCTTGCGCCGCTCCGACAACTTCAAGGGATAGTTGGAGTGCCGGCAACTCAACGATTCATCGCACTCCTCAAGACAGGAACCCCACCTGCAATCTTCAAAGCATTCTTTGACCTCTACATGGATGCCATGACGAGGTCAGCTTTGGCCATCTTCTTCCAACTGGTTGATGTAGGAAAAGCCAATGAGAGTCGGCTCGGCCTCCCTCATTTGGAATGGGCGGAAGCTCAAACCAGGGGCATGATTCGAAGCAAAATCCAATTGATTGACATGTGGATCCGCAATGTTTGCGACAAGCAGCCGTATGAGCCGAACGAGGATATTGAGGAAAGAATCTTCTGGCGCAAATGGCAGGCGCCGATGCTACTGGTCATGAAGCCCTCGCGATATATTCTTTATGACCCGGAAAGGAACTGGGAAAGACTTGATCTCGCCGACAGCCGTGGAGTGTTCGAAGCATTCGCTGTAGACTACGTCATACACATTGAAGAAAGGCTCAAACAGGTTGCCGGCCAAACTGCGTTGGCGTTGGCTAAGCAACCAAAGCCGGTGCTGCCTCCGGCGCCTCAAGCGCCTTCAAATCCAGAACAGTCTCCGAAATTGGAAGAGCAACCTCCGCGGTTACGCTCAACCCGGCGCGAAGAACAGAGGAGAGAGACCCAGGCAAAGTATAAGAGCTCGCAAAAGGAGTATTTGTCATTGAAAAAAGCAAATCCTGACAAGTCCGACGTGTGGTATTTCCTGAGGATTGCTCGAATGGAGATTTCCAGGGGAAGCAACTCTGAAACGATTCGCAAGCACATGAAGCGAAGATAGTTGTGCGCAATTTTCATCGCCCAGCTCATAGAGTGTAAATACTTCGAAACAAATATATTAGCCGCATAAATTGATGCCAAAACCCCTCGAACCGCGCGCTGCGCATTCCGTAGATGACTAATTCTGCACGACTTAAATTGTGCTGCGCGCAGTTCTCCGCCCTTTCATCGCCCAAATCGCACAGCTACGGTTTGATTCGGACGATCCTGAATCGCTTAGAGAGGTTTGAAGATGACTCATAGCATCATACTGCGACTTCCCGACGTAAAAACCAGCACTGGACTGTCACGAAGCACACTTTACTTGCGAATAGCGCAGGGGATGTTTACCAAGCCCGTAAGCCTCGGCGGCCGCGCCGTGGGCTGGCCTGCGTCTGAAGTGATGGCGCTGAATGCCGCCCGTATAGCAGGCAAGCCGGATGCAGAGATTCGAGAGCTGGTGGTGCAACTGGAAGCCGCCCGCAAGGCTGTGGCGTAGGACGGTCAACGCCATGCGCACGCGCCGCCCCAATTATCGGCTGGTGAAAATACATCGCAGCTACACGGTGGAAGAAATCGCGCGCCTGTTCGACATACATAAGAACACCGTGTGCGCCTGGGTGAAGGCAGGACTGCCGATATGCGACGACAAGCCCCCGATGCTGATTCTGGGCTGTGAGCTATCCGCGTATCTCATGGCGCGCCGGACGAAGAACAAGCGGCCCTGCCAGCCCGGTGAAATCTACTGCGTGCGATGCCGCGCTCCAAAACGGCCCTTCGGAGACATGGCGAATTACGTGCCGATCACAGAGAGCCTGGGAACCTTGAGGGCATCTGTCCTGACTGTCAAGGGATGATCTACCGGCGCGCCAGCAAGGCGAGACTGGCAGAGATTCGGGGGAAATTGGACATCACGATTGCGGAGGCACAGCGACAAGTAAGTGAGAGCAATTCTCCCACCGTAAACAGTGACTTCAGCCAGGAGTGAAAACCATGACCAAACACAACCCGGGAAATGAACGGATCAAGCGCAAATACTTCGCCTTTTTGAAAGAAGCGAAGCGCCACAGCGAGCCCACGGTCGATGCCGCTGCGAAGGCCCTAAGCCGGTTTGAAGAGTACACCCGCCATCGGAACTTTAAGGCATTTCACTTTGAGCAGGCAGTTGCGTTCAAACGGCATCTGGCCGAGTAAACAGGGTAGAGGTCCGGGGAGAAGCTGAGCAAGGCGACTCTACATGCCACGTTGACCCAGTTGAGGCAGTTCTTTTTCTGGCTTGCTGGGCAGCCTGGATACAGGGCGCGCCTTCAGTATTCTGATGCTGACTACTTCAACATGTCGGAGAAAGATGTGCGCATTGCGACGGCACAGAGGGAGCGGATATCCCCGACGCTGGAGCAGGTTAAGCACATGATTGGGAAGATGCCAGCTGGGGGCGAGATCGAGCGTCGCAACCGCGCTCTCGTGGCATTCACATTGCTAACTGGCGCGCGAGATTCGGCGATTGCCTCCATGAAGCTGAAGCACGTGAACTTTGGAGATGGGTGCGTTTACCAAGATGCGCGTGAGGTGAATACAAAATTCAGCAAGACCTTCACCACCTATTTCTTTCCCGTGGGCGAAGAGGTCCGACAGATTGTGACGGATTGGGTGAGGTTTCTGAAAGAAGTAAAACTATGGGGCAACGATGATCGGCTGTTTCCAGCAACGCGAGTTTCTCTGGTGACCGCTCGCCAGTTTGAAGCGGCTGGATTGGAACGGAAGCATTGGAGCACGGCGACGCCGATTCGGACGATCTTCTGCGAGGCCTTCGAGCGAGCGGGCTTGCCGTACTTCCATCCACGTAGTCTGAGAAAGACGCTGGCCCGGCTTGGGGAGCAGGTCTGCGGATCGCCGGAAGAGTTTAAGGCGTGGAGCCAGAACCTCGGCCATGAGCAGGTGTTGACTACTCTTATGAGCTATGGGAAGGTGGCGAGCGGCAGGCAAGGTGAGATTATCCGGGGATTGGCTGCTCCACGGCAGGCTGTACAAACGGAAGCCGAACACATCGCCGAGGCGGTAATTAAGAGATTGAGCGGTTCAGGTGTGAATATACAGGTTCAATGAACCGGGCGGGCTAAGCCTCTTTGCGTATCGGGATCACTTCAGCACCAGCCTTCAGCTTGTCCAGATAATCCGCCCACAGTTGCATCATTTTATTGCGCTCGGGGAGATGCGCTGTGCGATTGTAAGCGCGCCCGTTCGGATCGCGCACTGCATGGGCGAGTTGGTGCTCGATGAAGTCGGGCCGAACGCCAAGCACTTCATCAAGAATCGTCCGTGCCACTGCTCGGAAGCCGTGCCCACACATTTCATCCTTTTCGATGCCCAAGCGTCGCATGGCAGCGAGAATTGCGTTGTCGCACATCGGTCGCTGGTTGCTCCGCGCGCTCGGAAAGACATAACGCCCCCGCCCGGTGAGAGGATGCAGTTCGCGCAGGATGTTCAAGGCTTGTTGGGCCAGGGGGACAATATGCGGGGTGTTGGTCTTGGTCACGGTGAAGCGCCACTCTGCCGCATCAAGGTCAATGTCTGCCCACTCAGCCTTACGCAATTCGCCTGGGCGTACAAATACCAATGGCGCAAGCCGTAGGGCGCAACGCACCGTAAGGGTACCTTCGTAGTCATCCATTGCACGCAGCATCTCAGCAACCTTTTTCGGATCTGTCGTTGCTGCCAAATGCGTACTCTCACCGGGGGAAGTGCGCCGCGAAGATCACCCGAAGGATCATGTTTGGCGCGTCCGGTTGCGATTGGATAGCGGAATACCTGTCCGCAGTTGCTCAAGGTACGATGTGCGGTTTCGAGTGCGCCCCGGCTTTCGATTCGGCGAACCAATGTCAGTACCTCGGGTGCAGTTATCTCAGCAATTGGACGCCCGCCGATCCACGGAAAAATATCGCGTTCGAAGCGCCGAATGATGCGGTCGCCGTGGTTTGCGGCCCAGATCGTGGAATACTTTGAAAGCCACTCCCGCGCCACGACCTCAAAACTGTTTGCCGCACTGTCTGCGCGGGCCAACTTCTGCGCCTTGCGGTTTTCGCTGGGGTCGATGCCATCGGCCAGTAGCTTGCGCGCCGTGTCTCGACGGTCACGAGCATCTTTCATGGGCACGTCGGGATAGACGCCAAGGGAGAGCCGCTTCTCTTTGCCCTCGAACCGAAACTTCAACCGCCACCATTTGCCGCCAGTCGGGGATACTTCCAAGTACAGACCACGCTCATCGAAGAGCCTGGTGGGCTTGCTGCCGGGTTTGGCGTTTCGGATCGCAGTATTGGTCAGGGGCATGATGGGGGCAACTCCTCTTCAGTGGAGCCCGATTGCCCCTAATGTTGCCCCCGGATGTCAAGAGACGAGGTAGTCAGTTAATGGACTATGAACCAATGAAAAATCCAGCATTTACGCTGGCTTTCGGATTCTGTTAGATCTTATTGGATGAAGAATTGGTGGAGGCGGCGGGAGTCGAACCCGCGTCCGAAATCGCTGTCAGCCAGGAGTGTTCATGCTTTGCCCGGTTCCTTTTGGATTCGCCCCCGGAACTCAGAACGGACAAGATGCGCCGGGAACTAGTCCGATGATCTTACGCAAGCAACACGGACCGAGCTGCTCACGCCAGCCTACTGTATGACGTCCGCTCACAACCCATAGGCAAAGCCGTGGAAGACGGCAACTTATTTAATTAAGCTGCAAGTGCCAGATTATCGTTGGCAACTTTAGTTTTGCAGGCGATTACGGGTGCCCACACCCCGACATGACTCCTTAGCCGCATTCGATCCCGTCGAAACCGTGACGCCCCCAATTTATGAATTCCTCAAAGACCAAGACCTGTCGTTGGGAATTCCGCAAGGTGCGAGCCGGGCCAACTGGCTCGTGCTGCTAACTACTATTCTACGCTAGTTACAACTTTGCCACGAAAGGTGCGACGGTGGATGGGTCTCTACTGTTTGTCCAGGTCGATCGTCTCGTACTCATGGCGGGCAATGGCCGCCCGAATCTGCGCGGGCGTCTTGCCTAGCTTGGTCTGCTGGTAGGCGAAGAATCCCTCCTTGGCGCAGGTCGAGCACTCAGTTCCATGCAGCCCCTCAAAGCAGCTCCGCAGGCTAGTGTGCCCCAGTGCGCGATCGCAGCGGCAGTTGCAGGGCAACTGGTAAACCACGTTGCCGATCCTTGCCACCTTCTGATAAACGTGCACCTGCCATGGATAGCGGAAGTTATCTCCCGTCAGCTTGGCGCCCGACAGGATGGGCGGCAGCGCGCTGACTCTCAACGGCGCAGACGGGTGATAGGCAGGTACATCGTCGGCGGGATTGGACCACTGCGCATAGCTTGCGGCTGTCAGCGCGAAAACGGCCAGACCAAGCGCCCAGCGTCTGTTGATCAGGAATTTCATGGCGTCTCCCTGGCACTGATTTTATCCGGATCGGGCATAAAGCGGAACTGCCACTAGACACGGCCGCTCGGTTCCAAATGCCCAGGATTCCGTGGAGCAAAAAAAAAAGACGGCACGAACGGTCTAGCTGTTCGTGCCGGGAGGCCAGTGACGCAAACTACTTCCTGCTGGAGGTGCGGAGTGACCCGCTCCCTCAGTGGAATAAATACACGATAGCATAGATTGAGAAGAATGCAAATACAATAATTTAAATTTTTTGGATGATGGCCTCCCAATCAATCCTTTGTCATTGTGCCGCATCTAAACCTTGGATATTCCAGAGTTAAAACAACGGCTCCAGCAGGCTGCAACGAGGCAACAAAAAATGATAAAACATTCACAATCATCAGCTTATTCGTCTACCGTGCCTCCGGAAGTAGAACCATCGGAGTGGCTGAAAGTGGGTGTTGTGGCCGCGGCTTCAGCGCTGGCCGGCGGGCTTGCAGCTGCATGGTGGTACCGAAAAACGCTGAAAGCGCTCCGTCAAACGGGAGAAGAGACCTCAGATCCACAATTTGGTATCCCCACGGACTATCCCTCCGACGAGGTCTGAAGCGCTCATCGCGTGCCCGCATCGCTCCCGTGGAGCAAATTGCTTGGCATGCTCCTCAGATCAGCCTGTTCGCACTTGCAGCCAGATCGAAGTCCTTTGCCGTCAGCCCGCCGGCGTCATGGGTCGTCAATCCCAGGCGAACCCGGTTGTAGCGGATATCAATATCCGGATGATGGCCAGCCTCTTCCGCCAGTTCCCCTACAACGTTCACAAAGCCGAGTGCAGCGCGGAAGTCTTTGAATTGGAAGGTTCTAACCAACTCGTCCGAGACGATCTTCCATTCGGGTAAGGCCTTCAGGCGGCGCATGGACTCTTCAGAAGACAATTGTGGCATGGTTTTGCTCCTTGTGGCCTGCCCGGTAATTTGTACCCGTGCGAGCGTTCGTGTAGCGCGGCGGGAAAGTCGATTAGGCCGTCGCGGGAGTGGGGGAAGTGCTAACCGCAGTTTGGTTTCAACTCTTCGATGCCCACGTTAAGCTTCAGGTTGCCATTCAAGCGGCGTTGGCAGGCGATCGCCCACCCAGGGGCGGGAGCGTTCCCGTTGTAGCAGACCCCACAGCGTATGGCCAGCATCTGCACATCGTTTAGCTGCGGTGAGTAGAAGGTCTTGTCAACCGGTGGAACTCGTCGCACAGGTTGGAGTTGAAGCTCATGAAGATCAGCACACTACTCACTGAGTGTTGTGGGAGCGGAGATTTCGAAGCCCGCGAATCGCCGGTTCTGGCCGCTGATTTCCGAGCGCAACTCCTGCCAGAGCTCATTTGGAATCTTCAGAAACGCTTCGACGACAGCCGGGTCGAATTGAGTTCCAGAGCAACGCAGGACTTCCTCTCGTGCCGCGTCAAAGCTGCGCGCTTTACGATAGGGCCGGTCACTTGTAATGGCGTCCAGCGTGTCGGCCACCGCAAATATCCGTGCTCCTATCGGAATTTCCTTCCCATGGAGAGCCCTTGGATAGCCACTGCCATCAAAGTGCTCCTGGTGGCAGAACACAATCTCTGCCGCGCCGGCCAGGAATGGAATCTTCCGCAGCATGTGGTACCCGCGCGTACAGTGCTCGCGCATCACGTCCTGCTCTTCCGGCGTCAACTTTCCAGGCTTGCGCAGAATCTCGTCGGGAATCGCCATCTTGCCGATGTCGTGTAGAAACGCGCCGCGCGCAATCACCTTGACATCTGCCGGCTGCAGGCCCATCGCGCGCGCCAGCGCAATGGTGTAAGCAGTCACGCGCTTCGAGTGGCCTTCCGTTTCCGAGTCCTTCAGATCGAGCGCGTCGCCCAGCGCTTCCAGCGTTACGTCGTAGGAGTGCTCCAGGTCCTCCATCGCATGGCGAAGCATCTCGGTTCTGGCCCGCACCATTTGTTCCAGGCTCTGCTGGTAGTTATGGCTATCTTCCAGCACCTGGCGGTGCCTTAATGCACGCTCCACCGTACCCATGAGGCTGTCGCGCTCGAACGGCTTGAGCAGATAGTCATAGGCGCCACGCCGCATTGAGTCTATGGCCACGCTGATGTCGTGGATCGCGGTGACCATCACCACCGGCAGGTTGGGCTGCAGCGCATGGATTCTCTCCAGCAGCGCAATGCCATTCCCATCCTGCATAACGATGTCGGTCAGCACAAGGTCGAAAGAGTTCAGCATGAGCAACTCCAGAGCCTCGCGGCCGCTCGAAGCCAATTGCACCTCATAGCCGCTGCGCTCGAGCGTGGAGCCCATCATGGAGCGAACGTGTGCCTCGTCGTCCACCACAAGAACGCGCGCCGGCCTACCTGGATCTACCATCGCACGCGCTTCTTGCGCTGCGCGGATTGCCTCGAGCGGGTTCGGCGTTGCCGATTCTGCCACATTCGATCCCAAGAGACTCCCCTCCAGACCTGCGCATTTCACCCCAGGGTTGCCGCTGCATCGAGTGGGCCCTACGGGCGGTGTTGCGAATACCCGGTTCTATTTTTAGTAAACAGTCGTTTAATGCGACTGACCATCACAAAAAGGTGTGATTGAACACGATTGCACACCGCAAGTCATCCTGCAGAAGTAACCGTCTACCTGTTACTTAAGGGGGGGTATTCAATCAGTGAGACCACGCCTAGGATATGAAGCGCCGCGCTCCACCGATGACAGATTCACATGAAGAATCGCCGGATTCGCCCGCTGATCTGAACGAAAACAAGACTTTGCGGTACTGGCTTATCGCTTCCCTGGGCTTATCAGGCGCATTGCAGCACTCATTTCTGGCGGGCTTAATCTCAGTAAAATAAACAAATTAAATAATTTATATAACAGAATTTCTATCGGGTTTGGGCCTTAACCTTGTTTCTGCCGCTTTGCCTTCCTGGCTTCAGCCCACCCCTCCTTGGTGATCTGCGGGCTGCGGCCAACGGCCAGAGATCCCGCCGGAACATCATGTGTGATGCAGGACCCCGCACCGATATACGCTCCATCACCGATGCTAACCGGAGCTACCAGAGTTGAATCGCTGCCCACAAAGGCGCTTTTCCCGATCTCTGTCCGGTGCTTGTTTACGCCGTCGTAGTTGCAGGTGATAACCCCGGCCCCGATGTTGGTGCCTTCGCCCACTTCCGCGTCGCCCAGATACGTCAGGTGGTTGGCCTTGGCGCCTTTACCCAATTTCGCCTTCTTGGTCTCAACAAAGTTGCCGACATGCGCGTCTTCGCCTATTTCACTCTCGGGCCGCAGGTGCGCGAACGGCCCTATCTTGGCTCCGTTGGCAATTGTGCTTTCTGTCAGCACGCAACTCTGCCGGACGAGCACATTATTGCCCAGAGAGCAGTTTTCGATCACGGTAAACGAGCGAATCAGACACTTTCCGCCGAGCCGAGTGCGTCCCAGCAACTGCACAAACGGCTCAATCACGGTCTCAGCACCAACCTCGACCTCCGCATCGATCACGCAGGTCTCAGGCCGGTAGATCGTGACGCCCGCTGCCATCAGCCGCGCCACTGTTTCGGCATGCAGCTTTGCATCCTCCGCCACCAAATCGGCAATCGTCTTCAAAGTAAGTACTCTCCTGCGTTTACTTCTCCACACTGGCCGGACGGCCCGGCTGCGGTATCGAGATGTCAATTGTCTGTATCGGCCCCAGGTTCAGCTTGTCGAGACTCGGCTCAATCTGTGGCCCGTTGCCCACCACTAGGACGGCCAGCTTGTCGGGGTGAACGTACTTCTTGGCCACCGCCGTAAGATCGGCCAGCGCCACTTTTTCCAGGCCGGCCTTGTAGGTTTCCAGGTAGTCTGCCGGATAACCATAGAACTCCAGCCGTTCCCGCTCCGCCAGCACCTTGTCCCTGGTGTCGTAGCGGAACAGAAATGAGCTCAAAATATCGTCCTTCGCCCGATTCAACTCCGTCTCGGTGAAGGGCTTTGTGTTGAGGCCCGCAATTTCGGCCAAAGCAGCCTTGGTCGCATCCACGGTGGATGCACTCTTGGTCATCACCATGGCGCGGAAGGCCGCTGGATGGTCGTAGGCCAGCCCGAATCCGCCACCGACCGCGTACGCCAGTCCGAGTTCCGTTCGCACCTTCTGAAAGAGCCGGCTGCCGAACCCTCCGCCAAGAATCTCATTCATTACGGCCAGCGCCGGCACATCGGGGTTGCGCCGATCCGTTCCCAGTCCCACAATTTCCACGTTCGACTGGTTCACGTCTTCCTTATTGATGAAATAAACACCGGGCTTTGGTCCTGCAAACTCGTCATGCCGGGGCGGAGCTGCTTCAACCGGCGGCAACCCCTCAAATGCTGCCCGCACCTTAGCCTCCATCGCCACCGGATCAAAATCCCCGCTGATGCCAACGATCAGCTTCCCCTTCAGCGACCTGTCATGCCAGGCCTGCAAGTCCGCCAGGCTCACCGCTCCAACCGTCGCCAACTCTGGCTGCCGTGTATACGGGCTGTTGGCTCCGTACACCAGTTTCATAGCCTCCCGGTCTGCAATACCCCCTTCGTCGTCATTGCGGCGCACAATCCCGGTGGCTTCCTGCTGCTTCGCCAACTGCAGCTTTTCTTCGTTGAACTTAGGATGGAACAGCAGGTCCATCGCAAGCGCAAATACTTGGTCCGAATCTCCCTTGAGCGAGTCCCATGAGATCGCCGTCGAATCCACGTCTCCGCCGGTCTCAATATGCGCGGCCCTGGCTTCAAGAAAGTCGTCCATGGCGTCGCCGTCCATCTTCGCCGTGCCGCTGGTCCGCCACGCCATCCCGTAAAGATCAATCAATCCGGCTTTGGCCGTCTCGACATCGCGCGACCCGCCGGGGATCAGCACCGATCCCGATATAAACGGCAGTTCGTGATCCTCCTGAAGGAACACTACGATTCCATTTTTAAGTTCGATGCGCTTGGGCTCTTGGGGATTAAACGCATGCAACTTGGGGATCGGAATCTTCTCCCATGGCTTGCTCTGTTGCGCGCTGAGAATGGCCGATCCCAGAAAAGCAAGGCACAGAGCACCAATAACAGTCTGGCGCCGGAGATCTCGCCTAGGAGACCCAAGATTTCTTTCATTCTGCTTCATCTGCACATTCCTCATTCCGTGCCTCCGTCCTGCTTTGCAATAGCCGGAGCTTCGGTATCAATCTCAGCGCTGGTGCGGTTCGAAGCCACAAACACCTGGTTCGCGACGCGGCGAATATCTGCCTTGGTCACCTTGTCCACCTTGTCCAGTTGCAGAAAGAGTTCCCGCCAATCGCCATAGCGCGTCTGATATTCCGACAGCGCACTCGCCAGCCCCTGGTTGTCCGCCAGGCCTCGCAGCAGGTCAGCTCGCGCGCGCGTCTTGTACATCTGCAGCTCCGCGTCGGTCACATCGGTGGTCTTGAGCTTGTCAATCTCCTTGTGAATCGCCTCCCGCATCTCGGCCGGCGTGTGTCCGGGAAGCGGCACCGCATAAAACGCAAACAGGCTTGGATACTTGTCGCCGGGAAACGGACTGAAACCCTCCGCCTCGGCCGCAATCTGCTGCTGCTCTACCAGGCTCCGATACAACCGCGATACACGCCCGTTCGACATGATGTCCTGGATGGCGTCGAATACCGCATCGTCCGGGTCGCGATAGCTCGGCCGATGGTAGCCCTCGATATAGAACGGCTGCGTCTGCTCGCGAATAATGACCGACTTCTCAGCAAACTGCTTTGGCTCAACCGTCGTCATCTCTTCCGGCTTGGGTCCGCCGGGAACCTTGCTGAAATACTTCTCCAGCATGGGCATCGCTTCCGACGCTTTTACATCGCCCACGACCGCCACCACAATGTCGCCGCCCACGTAATACTTCTTGTGGAATGCCATCGCTTCGGTGGCCGATATCTGGCTCAATTCGCTCGGCCAGCCAACTCCGCTTCGCCCATAGTTGTGCGCCACATAAGCTGTAGCCAAAAACTGCTCCACAAGGCGTCCGATGGGGTTCGAGTCGGTCCGCATGCGCCGCTCTTCCATCACAACGTCCCGCTCCTTGTAGAACTCCCGCGGAACCGTATCGGCAAGCCGGTCGCTCTCAAGCCACGCCCAAAGCTCCAGCCGGTTCTCCGGCATCGACCAGAAGTATTGCGTGTCGTCCAAACCCGTTTGGGCATTCAAACCGTGAGCGCCATTCGCTTCTGCCACTTCGGTAAACTGGTTCGGAATTACGTATTTGTGCGCCTCGTTCTGCGCCTCAACGAACACTTTGTGCAATTCGGCAAGTTTCTTCGGGTCGCGCCCCACCGGCTTCAGATACTCGGCTTCATAGGCGTCGTTTGCCGCTTCCACCTTGGCCAGCGCCACTTTCTCTGCCGGCCAATCCTTCGTCCCGATCTCGCTCGTTCCCTTGAACGCCAGGTGCTCGAACATGTGCGCCAGACCGCTCTCTCCGGACGGGTCGTTCACGTCGCCGGCATCGATGAACGTGGAATAGCTGAACACCGGCGCTTCGGGACGTTCGCAGATGATCAGGGTCACTCCGTTGGGCAGCACTTTGGTGGTGATTCTCTGCTCGAAACTCTTCAGATCCTGCCCCTGCGCAATCGCAAAGGACATTGTCGCGAGCAGCAGCACCAGCACACTCTTCCAAAACCAGGAAAAAGCTCCGCTTTTCATCTAGTCTCCTTGTTCGAGGGCGGGAGATCGCAATCCCGCACTCTTCCAACCTATTTCCCCGGCCCAAGCAGGGTCAAACCCGGATCACTCAGGATTGCACAAGTGTGTCCCACAGTCTCAACCTAATGCGTTTTTATGCCCTGTTCCCCTGCCTTCTTCACTCTTCGCCCACCGCCTTGGCGAACGAATAGAAGAAATCGATCGACTTCCAGTAGGAATCCACTGGAAGCCTCTCGTCGCGTCCATGCGCGCGGTCGTCGTCTCGCTCCAGGGCAATCGCCGAGAAGCCGTAGCAGGGAATTCCTGCCTGCGCAAGATAGATCGAATCGCTCGCTCCATTCTCCATCACCGCCGACACAGGCGTTCCCGGCCAGATCAATTGCGTCAGTCGCGTGAGGGGATCAAAAACCGCCGCAATCGGAGCAGGAGGCACAATCGGCTTCCGATCTGGAGCCGTATCGGAGACCACGCCTGCATCCGAGACATATTTCACGGTCAGCTTCTCGTCCGCGAAGATTCCAATCAACTCCTGCCGGATCTCTTCCGGCGAGTGCCCCGGAAAAATTCTGCAATTCACGTTTGCCTGCGCCGTCTGCGGCAGCGCGTTGTTCGCCACGCCGGCATTCAGACGCGTTGCCACGCACGTCGTTCTGAAATTCGAGTTGAAGCTCGGCTCGGCGCTCAGCCGAGCGGCCGCGGCCAGATTCGGCGGCGTGGCTAGGATCGCTTGAATATCCGCTCGCGTCTGCCCCGTCTCCCGCCCTGCCAGCTTGCTGAAGTAGGCTCTGGTCACTGCGTTCATTTCGAACGGAAACGTGTACGCAGCCAGTCTGTTCAGCGCCGTCGTTAGTTCGTAGATCGCGTTGTCTGGCCGGGGCAGGGAACTGTGTCCGCCACGGTTCACCGCGGTCACCTGGAAGTCAGAATAGATCTTCTCGGTAGCTTCCACTGCGGCCACCACCGGCCGTCCATGATCCAGTTCCACGCCGCCGGCATCGGGATTGATGACGAAGGCCGCTTCCACCAGATCGCGATGATTCTCCACCAGCCACTTTGCGCCGTTGAATTTTCCGCCCTCCTCGTCCGCCGTCAAGGCCAGAATCAGGTCGCGCTTCGGCTTGTAGCCCTCGCGGTGCAGACGCAGAAACGTCGTCACAAGCGCCGCGTCGCCATCCTTCATGTCCTGCGTGCCGCGCCCGTAGAAGTAGCCATCCTTCTCCACGAGCTGAAATGGATCGGTTGTCCAGTCCGAGCGCAGCGCCTCCACCACGTCCATGTGGCACAGAAACAGCACGGGCTTTTCCGTCGGGGTTCCCGCTGCGCGAATCCGGACCACCAGATTCTGCTTGCGCGCGTCTGGCCCCAGCAACTGTACGTCCTGCGCATCAAACCCGGCTTCCAGAAGCCGATTCCGCATCGCAGCCGTCGCCGTCGTCACGTTACCCCGAGGCGTATCCGTGGTGTTGATCTCGATCAGTTCATTCAGAATCGACCGCGCCAGTACTCGATCCGCGGCAGAAGCAGCCGGCAGCGATTCCTGCGCAAACACTGATAAAGAGAGACACGCCGCCACTGCAACCGTGGCAAGCCAAGCAGGGCCAGATGGGCGTTTCATGCTCCCATTGTACGTTTGCCCGGGGACTGCCCGAACATTACCCCGCCAGCCGCGCCTCTGGATTTACCAGCAGCCACGCCGATGCGCCCACCATGGCCAGTGTGGTTGCTGCAAGAAACGAAGCATTCCACCCGAAGTGGGCAGCAATCAAAGGCGTCAGCGAAGCTGTCACAGCGGCACCAATTTGGCAACCCATGTTCATGGTGCCGGAAACCACGCTGGCATGCTTGCCGGCAAAGTCCGCTGTCACTGACCAGAAGCAACTCTGCGAAAGATACAGCGCTCCGGCTCCGCAGGCCAGCACCGCAGTTGCTGTCACTGCATCCTGCGCTCTTGATCCCACCGCCAGAAGCAAGCCCGTCAGCACCAGCGCGACCGCGGGCAGATAGCACCGCCCCGCGCGTGGGCTCCATACCCGCGCCAGCCAGTCGCTTAGCAGGCCGCCTATCAGCGAGCCAGCCGACATGGCGATGAAGGGAAACATCGAGTACACGGCGCTCGTTTTCAGGCTTAGTCCCCGTACCTGCGCCAGGTAGATATAGAACCAACTGAAGAAGATCCACGAAATGTAGCCGTAAGTGAAGTAACTCCCCGTCAGCGCCAGGACCTCCTTGCTGGCAAAGATTTGTTTCCACGGCACGGGGGTTTTGTCCGGCTCCCGCCCATGGCTTTCCGCCGCTTCGCTCCGAGCGTCTCCGCGGCCCGCTTCAATCCATGCCAGTTCCTCGTCGCCAACCCACGGATGTTCTTCCGGGCTATCCCGCGCTGCCAAATACCAAACGACTCCCGCCAGCACGCCGAGCACCGCGCAGAACCAGAACGACGCGTGCCATCCGTAAGTCAGGATGATTGCCGTCAGAAGTGGTGGCGCAACCCCGGAACCCAATCCCACGCCGCCGAAAATAATCCCGTTCGCCTTGCCCCGCTCGACAATCGGAAACCAGCGTTCAACAAACTGGTTTGCCGAGGGATACATCACCGCCTCGCCCGCCCCCAGCGCCACCCGAATCATGACGAGGACAAACAAGGCACCGTACATCTGGGCTGGCACGACCGCCGTCAGAGCCGTAAAAACTCCCCACCACACCACGCACAGCCCCAGCACCCGCCGCGGTCCAAAACGGCGAGCCAGCACCCCGCCCGGAATCTGGAACGAGGCATACCCGATCAGGAATGCGCTGAAGACCCATCCAAGGTGAGAGTTGTCGATCTTATAATCGCGGCTGATCTGGACACCGGCAATCGCAATGTTGGTCCGGTCCAGGAACGCAATCATGCTCAGTACAAAAATCCACAACACCAGAAGATAACGAATAGGCAGGCCCCGGCCCTGCTGTCTGCGCCGTTTTTCAACCATCCCTCTTCACACCCCCGGTTAAGGATTCAGCCCGCGACCTTTCGCTTGTTTCCAGCAAGCGTCCATTCTCGCCCCTACCCCCGCGTGTGCGAAACCAAAATCGTGCAGACGGCTCAAGTGAGTATTCCTGCCCGTTCTATAATCTTGCGCAGACGTCCGCATCCAACGCGGGGAAGTGGCGGCTCTTCCACCCCTGACCGCCGCTCCAGGGAGTCTTTCGAAATCACCTATTCACAGAGACTTGTCGCCGCAGGCCTGGGAAATGCTCTACTCTTGCCTGAGAGCGCATGAGTCATATTTTTCGTAAATTCCGAAAGGCGATCCTGCTTGCCCTTGAGCACGACGTGATCAATACTGCCAAGGCAGCGGCCTACTCGGGGATGCTTATGCTTTTCCCCGCCCTCCTGGTATTGACCACCCTTCTGGCCCAGGTGCAGGAAGGAACCACGCTGGTGGGAGAGGTTCGATCCATCTTCGCGCAGTTTCTGCCCGCTGACACGTTGGACCTTTTGCAGTCCTACGTGCTCACTCGCCGCATTTACTCCGGCCAGTTGATCTTGTCGGCCACCTTCCTCAGCATCTTCGCCGGACTGGGCGTAATGCTGTCGTTGATGGAGGGCTTTCGCCGCGCCTATCAGCTTCCGCACGAGGCATGGGGCTTCGGCGGAAGGCGGATACGGGCCCTGCTGCTGGTTCCGATTGCACTGATTCCGCTTTCGGTGGCTACGATGGTGATTATCTTCGGTCGTGAAATTGAATTGTGGATGATCGCCAATGCCGGCCACGAATTGCGGCAGATTGTGCTGGTCTTTTGGCGCATGGTGCGCTGGTCGGTTGCGTTGTTCACCAGCGTTTCCGTACTCACAGCGGTCTATCACTTCGGTACCAAGCGCACAGAACACTGGCTGTGGGTTGCGCCGGGTGCAATAGCTGGAACCTTGCTGTGGTTTCCCGCTACGCTGGCCTTCGGCTGGTATGTTACCCGCATCGCCGACTATTCCATGTTTTACGGCTCATTCGGCGCCGGCATTGCTACCCTGGTCTGGCTTTATATCACCTCGTTCAGCGTGCTGGTAGGGGCAGAACTGAATGGAGTTCTCTATCGGGATCGCCAGGCGCAGATATTGACACAGACTGTGTCGGACCGCCGCCCCGATTCGGATGCAGCGAGTAGCTAATCGCTTCTAAACAGCATCGCGCTCCGTTCATCGCACAATGAAGGAGAGGTGCGCAGAAACGTTGCATGTACAATGAGAGAAGACGTTCCACATTGTGTTCTTCTGTCACGCTATAACCCTATTTGCCCCAACTGAACCCCTTATATTGGAGCCACTTTCATGTCGTTTGCAGATTTCAACCTGACTGAATCCCCGTCTCAACGCCGTGCGAAGATCGTCGCCACTCTGGGACCGGCCTCGAACACAGAATCTGTCATCCGCGACCTGGTGCGGGCGGGCGTCGATGTGGTTCGCCTTAACTTCTCGCACGGCTCCCATGAGCGAAAGCTGGCGGTAATCCGGATGATCCGCAAGGTGAGCCGCGATGAGCGCAAGCCGCTGTGTATTCTGGGAGATCTGCAAGGGCCAAAGATTCGAACCTCCAGCCTGAAGGATCACCAGGCGGTGATGCTCAAAGCCGGCGGACGTCTCACCATCACCCCCCGAGAGGTGCCAGGAACGTCGTCGCTGGTCGGCACCACTTTCAAGACGCTCGCGGAAAACGTGGAACAGGGATCGCGCATTCTACTTTCCGACGGGCTGATCGAGTTGCGCGTTCACGAAGTCCTTGGAGACGACGTCTCGTGCGACATCATCAATGGAGGAATGCTGGGTGAAAGCAAGGGCATCAACCTTCCAGGCATTCTCGTGCGCGTTCCCTCGCTTACCGAAAAGGACACTGAAGATCTGGAGTTCGCGCTCAAGAACGGCGTCGATGCCATCGCTGTTTCCTTTGTCCGCACTGCAGAGGACGTAAGCCTGGTGCGCAATCGCGTGGCCGCCCTAGGCTTTGAAACCTGGATCATTGCAAAGCTGGAAAAGCCCCAGGCTATCGAGCACCTCGACGCCATTCTGCAGGTCTCCGACGGAATTATGGTGGCCCGCGGCGATCTGGGCGTGGAAATGCCGCCAGAGATGGTGCCAGCCATCCAGAAACACATCATTCGCCGCGCCGCCGAGTACTCCAAGCCGGTGATCACCGCGACCCAGATGCTGGAGTCGATGATTGAGAATCCGCGGCCTACGCGTGCAGAAGTTTCCGACGTGGCTAACGCCGTTTACGATGGCACCGACGCGGTGATGCTCTCCGGAGAATCGGCCGTTGGCAAATATCCGGTGCAGGCCGTCTCCATGATGGCTCGCATCGTCTCCGAGGCCGAGCGCGATATCAAGGAACATAACCTCTCTGAGCCGCGCACACGGCAGGCGCATTTATCCATTGCGGAGACCATCTGCGAAGCGACCGCCCATGCCGCCGACGATCTTGACCTGCGCGGCATCGCGATGTTTACCGAGTCAGGACAGACAGCGCGCCAGCTTTCCAAGTACCACCCGTCGGCGCCCATCTTCGCGCTCAGCCCAATCGAAGTCACCATCAACCGGCTCAGTATGCTCTGGGGTACCACGCCCGTTCTCTGTCCCAAGGTCAACAGCACAGAGGCCATGGTAGATGTGGCCGAGAGCCTGCTTGAGCAGAATGGCTACGTCCGCTCCCGTGAGGTGATTGCGATCGTGGCCGGCACGCGCACCAAATCAGGTTCTACGAACTTCATGCGCTTGCACGTGATGGGCGACAGCCGCTTGGAAGGAGTTGGTCGTCAATCGGCTCGCAAACAGAGGTCCGCGCAGGCGGCGGCAAACTCTAAGGGGTCTGCTGCCCGGAAGCTCAAGACGTACAAGAGATTACCATCGCCGAATCCCCCCAAGATTTCTAATCCGTAAAGTGGGGCGGTTTGGGAAATTCATCGAAAGCGAGAAAATGCCACTCCAGGCTGGAGTGGCATTTTCTCGTGGTTGATTGAACTTTTGAAGTACGCCTATTTTGCAGCCAACTGCCGCAGCACGTACTGCAAAATTCCGCCGTGTTCAAAGTAGCCAATCTCCTGCGGCGTGTCGATGCGAACCACGGCATTAAACTGCTTCGTCTTGCCGTCGAGGCCCTTGGCTGTCACCGCAATGGTCCTGCCGTTGGCGAATTTGTTTTTCAGCAGCGTCGTCAAGCCAGGAAAGTCGTAGACCTCTTCGCCCGTCAGACCCAGCGACTCCGCATTCTGGCCCGCTTCAAACTGCAGCGGCAGAATGCCCATGCCCACAAGGTTAGAACGATGGATGCGCTCGAAACTCTCGGCGATCACGGCGCGAACACCCAGCAGCTTCGGCCCCTTTGCAGCCCAATCGCGCGAAGAGCCGGAGCCGTACTCCTTGCCCGCCAGAATGATCAGTGGAACGCCGCGCTCTGCATACTTCACGCTGGCGTCGAAGATCGACATTCCCAGGCTCTCGGGCAGCAGGCGAGTGACGCCGCCCTCAGTGCCAGGTGCGAGCTTGTTGCGCAGTCGGACGTTGGCAAATGTACCGCGGACCATGACTTCGTGGTTGCCGCGGCGCGAGCCGTAGCTGTTAAAGTCCGCCGGCTTCACGCCGTGCTCGGAAAGATATCTTCCTGCTGGCCCGTCTGCCTTGATGTTGCCGGCGGGCGAAATGTGATCGGTGGTCACCGAGTCGCCAAGCACGGCCAGCACGCGCGCGCCAACAATGTCAGTTACCGGCGCGGGCGTGCTCGTAATGCCGTCGAAGTACGGCGCCTGGCGGATGTAAGTCGAGTCCGGTTCCCACTCGTACACATCGCCCGTGGGGAAGCGCAGTCCCTGCCAACTTGCATCGCCCTCCGCGACCGTCGAATACTCTTTGCGGAAGGCCGCGCTGCTCACGCCCTTTTCAATCGCCGCGGCCACTTCCGCCTGTGTAGGCCAGATGTCCTTGAGGTACACGGGCTTGCCGGTCTGGTCCGTTCCGAGGGGATCACTGTCGAAGTTGTGGCCGATTCTGCCGGCCAGCGCATAGGCGACGACCAGTGGCGGGCTCATCAGGTAATTGGCGCGCACATCCACGTTCACGCGCCCCTCGAAGTTGCGATTGCCGCTGAGCACGCTCACAGCAACCAACCCGTGCTCGTCGATGCTTTTCGAAACATCTGAAGGCAGCGGCCCGGAGTTGCCAATGCACGTAGTGCAGCCATAGCCCACTACGTTGAAGCGCAGTTTTTCAAGATACGGCAGCAGGCCCGAACGCTCGTAGTAGTCCGTCACTACGCGCGAACCCGGCGCCAGAGATGTCTTTACCCACGGGGGAACGGTGAGGCCCTTTTCAACGGCCTTTTTCGCAAGAATCCCAGCCGCAATCATGACCGAAGGATTCGATGTGTTGGTGCAGCTCGTAATCGCCGCAATCACTACCGAGCCGTGGTCGAGATACTGATCGGGATCGACATTGAAACGTTCCTTCACTGTCGTGGTCACGTGCAGAGGAGCCTTGTCCGCTACCGCAGTATCGGCCACCGACATGCGCTCCCACGTGGCCGCCGTGCGGGTGCCGAGTGGCTTTGCGGTCGGCGCCAGAAGCGCTGGCAGTTGTTGCTCAAAGTTCGCCGCCGCATCCTTCAGAAGTACGCGATCCTGCGGCCTCTTCGGTCCCGCCACGCTCGGCTCCACTGCGCCCAAATCCAGCTCCAGAGTCTGCGTATATTCAGCCTCGAGAGAACTGGCGGTGTGGAAGAGTTCCTGCTCTTTGTAATAAGCCTCAACGAGAGCAATCTGCTCTTCGCTGCGCCCGGTCAACCGCAGATAGCGTAACGTCTCGGCGTCCACCGGGAAAATGCCGCAGGTCGCGCCATACTCTGGAGCCATATTGCTGATGGTGGCGCGATCCGCCAGTGGCAACGCGGCGATGCCGGGGCCGTAGAACTCGACGAACTTGCCCACCACGCCTAGTTTGCGCAAAGCTTGTGTCACCGTCAGAACAAGGTCAGTCGCCGTTGCGCCCTCGCGCAATTTGCCGGTGAGCTTGTAACCCACCACTTGCGGAATGAGCATGGAGACGGGCTGACCGAGCATCGCCGCCTCAGCTTCGATGCCTCCGACACCCCATCCCAGTACTCCAAGTCCGTTGATCATGGTGGTGTGCGAATCGGTGCCGACCACTGTATCGGGATATGCCACTTGAGTGCCGTCAATTTCGGTCGTAAACACCACCCGCGCCAGGTACTCGAGATTTACCTGGTGGCAGATGCCCATTCCTGGTGGCACGGCGGAGAAGTTGCGAAACGCCGTCTGACCCCACTTCAGAAATGCGTAACGCTCGCGGTTACGCTGGAACTCGAGAAGTGAGTTGGCTTCATAGGCGCCCGCGGTGCCGTACTCGTCCACCTGCACCGAGTGGTCAATGACCAGTTCGGCAGGCACCAGCGGATTTACGTGTTCCGGGTCGCCGCCCAGAGTCTTGATGGCGTCGCGCATCGCAGCCAGGTCCACCACAGCGGGCACACCCGTAAAGTCCTGCATCAGTACGCGCGCCGGCATGTAGGCGATCTCGCGGCTAGGTTCGGCCTTTGCGTCCCAGCGGGCAAGAAACTCAATGTCAGCGGTGGTTACGGTCACGCCATCTTCACGGCGCAGCAGGTTCTCAAGCAGGATTTTCAGGCTGAAAGGCAGCCGGCTCAGGTTGAAGCCACGCGCTGCGAGCGCGGGCAGACGATACATCGAGTATTGGTTCTTGCCGGAGGCTAGCGTTGTCTTGCTGGAAAAGCTGTTCATCGAATCGCTGTTCATCAGGGAGAAACCTTTCTATCCGCGCATTGGGCGGATGGATATCTAAGCGAGGGGCGTTCAGGCGCGGAACCCTCATCGAGGGGAGATTCCGCCGGTCGCCGCGAAATCGAGCGCGGAGCAAACCGGAAAACGAGTCCACCAAATCGATTTCTCAGAGGGATAAACGCCGTCCACGGTCAGGGTGTCCGCGGCGAAAGCGCTTGAGGACAGGCGTCGAGGAGATTCGAACTGCGGAGCGGCTGAACATGGCGTACAGTTAGATTTTATCGTGGATACGGCTGGCAAGGGAATCGCAATTCTGCCGTCAGGTACTTTCCCGGCGTATTGAACTGACGCTCAACCTGGATTAGGAAAGTAGCGACCGGCCTGGACCCGGAGATATAAGGAGATCACAGATGCATCTGCGGGGAGCCCGGATTGTGTTTGTATTGGCTTTAATCGGCGTCGTATACGCACCGGCCCAGACCAGTTCTTCTCCTCAGGCGAACTCCACCTCTGGCGCTCCCGCGGCTACCCAATGGCCCACCGTGGATGGAACTGTTGTGCTGCCTGACTTCCGCTTTGGAACCGGAGAGACTCTACCGCAACTCAGGCTCCATTACCTTACCCTTGGCACCCCGCACCGCGATGCATCGGGCCATACCGATAATGCCGTGCTGCTATTGCACGGCACGGGCGGTAATGCGCACTCGCTGATGAATCCTCTTTTTTCCAACGTGCTGTTCGGTCCCGGGGTGCCGCTCGACATCACGAAATATTTCCTCATCCTGCCGGACGACATCGGCCATGGGCAAAGCGCGAAGCCCTCCGACGGGTTGCATGCACATTTCCCGGCCTACGATTACGACGACATGGTGCGCAGCCAGCGCATGATGCTGGACGAGATGAAGATCGACCACCTGAGGTTGATTCTTGGCACGTCGATGGGCTGCATGCAGGCCTTCGTTTGGGGCGAAACCTATCCGGGTTTCGCGGATGCCCTGGCGCCATTCGCGTGCCTGCCTGTTCCAATTGCGGGGCGCAATCGCATGATGCGTTACATGGCGATCGAGGCCATCAGGAATGATCCGGCGTGGATGGGCGGCGAGTACAAATCCGAGCCAAGTCAGGGCGTGCACAACGCGAATGAGCTGCTCTTTATCATGGGATCGAGCCCGTTACAGCTGCAGAAGCTCGCGCCGACACGCGAATTGGCTGAGAAATATCTGGACGAGCATCTGGCTCTGATGGATGCACGAACGGACGCCAACGACATGATCTTCTACGTGAACGCCAGCAGGAATTACGATCCGAGCGCGCATCTGGACCGCATTACCGTGCCGGTCCTGTGGATCAACTCGGCCGACGACTTTATCAATCCGCCGGAGTTGGGCATCGCCGAGAAAATGGTGAAGCGCATGCCGCATGCGCGTTTTATTCTGCTGCCCATTTCAGACGCCACGCGAGGCCACGGAACGCATACGGTCGCCGCCGTCTGGAAGGACTATCTGGCAGAGTTCATGCGGGCCTCGGGACCCACCCCGTAGTTCGGCCACGATCGTTCTGGCCGCAGAAGAACGGAGCCTATTCCCCTCCAAAGTCCCGGTATCTTTCAAGAACGTCACGTTCGGTGATGACGCCTTCGAGCTTGCTGAAGTCGGCACGGCTCACAACCGGCAAAAGCGGCCAGCGATTCAGGTAGCGCAGCGCCATTTCCAAAGGGTGATCCGGATGCAGATAGGGAATCTGCAGCTTTGCAAGGGCAGATTCGAGGGTTCGCCCGGTCTTGCCTTCCTTGATCGTAGCTTCCAGTTCCTCTTTGCTGACGCCGGCCCATCCGCTGGGTTGTAGTCGAACGAGCAAGATGTCCTCTTTGCTGCCATCGACATGTTGGGAAGCCCAACCGGACAGCTCTTCCATCTCCAGTACCGGATCGGTCAGCGGTCGCATTGCGTCTTCCACCCGCAAGATGTTCTCTTCCCGCTGTTCCTCCATCGAAGGCAGCTCCAGGCCGTCCTGGCGCGTGAGGACATCGAAGATGGGAGTTGGCTGTAGCGTCCGTGCGATCACATAGGCAAAAGTATTTGCCACGATCACCGGAACAATAATGGAATAGTTCCCGCTCACCTCGAGGACCATGAACACGGACGTCATCGGCGCTCGCAGAAATCCGGCAAACAAAACGCCCATGCCAACCAGGGCATAGGTGCCGGGTGACCATGCGAGGTGCGGCAGCAGAGCGTGCCCAGCCTCGCCGACTGCGGCGCCAAACATGGCGCCGATAAACAACGTTGGCGCAAACATGCCGCCAGGGGTTCCGCTCACGAACGACAAAAGCGTAGCAACAATCTTGAGTACCGCCAGGATCACCAGAAATTGCCAGGTGAATTGTCCGTGCATCGCCTCGTCCATGTACACATAGCCCGCTCCCATTACCTGTGGAGCGCCCAGGGCCGCAATGCAGCCGATGAGCAAGCCGGCAACTGCAGGCTGATAGTACTGCGTCGAAGGACGGAGCTTCTTGCACATCGGACGCAACACGCCGATACCGCTGGCCAGAGCCACCGAAGCAAGTCCGCCCACGATGCCGAGAATGGAGTAGGCGATGAGTTCCGAAGGCCGTTGCAATTCCACTGCGGGAATCCGAAAGAGTGACTCCGAACCGAGGAACCATCGCATGACAACAACACTGGAGACCGCGGACAGCACTACGGAGCCCAGGATTCCGGCAGTCCAGCGTCCGATGACTTCCTCGATCACAAACAGCACCGCGGAGATGGGGGCGTTAAACGCCGCCGCCAGCCCTGCGGCTGCGCCGACCGGGGCGATCAGGCGCATACGGTCCCGCGACAGATGCATGCGCCGCCCTAGCGCCGAAGCCAGACAGGCGCCGATTTGCAAAGACGGGTCTTCCGGACCAAGCGAAAATCCAGCGCCAATTGCGAGCGCCGACGTGATGAATTTTCCGACCGCGGTCCGCAGCGGAATGTAGCCGTTGTAGATGTAAAGCGCCGCCTTGGTCTGATTCACTCCGCTTCCGCGCGCCAGGGGGAACACATGAATCACCAGAACCGCGATCACGAGGCCTGCAAGCGTCGGCATCAGAATAAGTCGCCACGGCGACAGTTGCGCTCCCGAACCCAACAGATAGATGCGGCACCAGTCAATGGCGAAGCGGAAACAGACAACCGCAAGTCCCGAGAAAATTCCTATAAAGACAGACAGTATGAGAAAAAACCGGTCTTCCCGAAATACATAACTCAACAAAGAATCGGGAGTATGATCGAGGATCGGCGCCGACACCCCATCCCCGCCCACTTCGCCCGGCATTGCGGTATTTGGATTGGATAGCGTATCCACGTCAGTTCCCCTCGTGCAGTTTTGCAATCAGTAGCAGCGCATTATCGGCTTCGGTTGGGGCGCCGCACCTGCCGCTCGTCTGACGCTCAATGTTGAACACCATATCCATGGTCGTGTTGACCAGGTCCGGGCTTCGCCTTAGTGCGCGTTCGCTTATCTGCGGCTTCAGCGTCGCCCACTGTTGGGCAAGTCCTTGCTCGGAGTTTGCTGGCGGAGCCGGCCCCCCTGGAATTCCGCATGTCTTAAGCCGGGCTCCAGCCACCGCGAAGGCTGCCACAGCAATTCGACTACGCTCGGCGGCTGAGATCTGTTGCCGCAAAGGGTCCATCTGCAGCACAAGTTCCGTGGTTTTGAGCCGAGCCGCGCTTTCTGTGTCGCCCGGCGCCACCGAGACCGCCTGTCTCAGGTATCTTTGCGCCACACTATACTTGCCAAGTTCAAATGCGGCCAGTCCGGCTCCGGCCATGGCCGCCTGGTTTTGTCGGTCAGACTTCAGGCTCAACCGGAACGCGTCGAGGGCGCGATCGTAATCCTGCGCGCGCAGAAAGAGTTCGCCAAGGTGCGCCTGCTGTGAGGGGTCGCCGCTCACGTTTGCCGCCAGCGCGATCAGTTCGGACTCCGCTTGAGTTCGGGCGTCAATCCGCAACAAAAGATCGATCAATTCCAGGCGCGTGTTTCGTCTTTCCATTTCCTGGTCGCCCGGCCACGTTGCATAGATTGCGTCGTGGTAATAACGCAGTGCCCTCTCCGTTTGCCCATTTCCCGCTGCGATGCGAGCCAATTCCAGGTTGACCTGCCCGTTCTCTGGCTCCCGGTCCCACAGATTGATCAGATAGGCGTAGGCCTCATCGGTGTGATTCACGCCGATCAGGGCTTCCGCCAGGCTGAGCTGGAACGAATAGTTGTCGCGTGAGTAGAGCAGGGCAGTGCGAAAATCCGTAACCGCAAGGCCGAAACTTTGCGCTTTTAGATCCTCTGTGCCGCGAGTGGACCATTCGCTGGCCAGAGACGCCCGTTGCGCGTCATAAGTGTGGGATAAGCCGGTTACTGCCAGAAAGAGGATAACTGCTAAGCCTGTAAGCACGGCCAGGGTAACAGGCTCGCGCTTCAGATGGAGCGAAAGATCGAATCGTTTTACCTCCTCCGCCATTCACTCTCCCAAAGAAATAGTCGCTACAGCTCCTCTTTCGATCATAGCGCGCCAAGCCAGAGCGGCATTCCGCGTTATGAACAGCGCCAACTCCGTCGGACTCTGGAGGTTTTCACAGGGCGCAATGCTCCAACAGTATCGAGCGAAGGCGCAATCTCTCAATCGCAGGTTAGTACCCCTTGCGCAGCTCCGATCCACCTGTTCAATTCCGGCCGTTCAATTCTCGAGCGCGAACTCGTAAATCTTCTCAAAAGAGCTGTTAGCCGCGCCTCTTTCCACCGGGGCGCGGGCCCGTGCGCTTTAGGCCGCCGGGTTTGCCCTTGTGGGCGGCTCCCTTGGGTCCGGATTTGGAGAACCCGCCGGGCCTCGGCTTCGAACTGCTGTGGCCGCTTGGTTTGAATGGCTTGCTGCTCGGCCGTGCTCCGCCCACTCTCGGCTTGCCGCTGCTGGTGGTAAAGGGACGCGCCATGCCGCTTTCGCCGCGTGGAGCGCGGGCACCAGAAAAGCCTTCAGCACTACCGCGGCTTGGGCTACTGCTGGATCGGCCGCCACTGGCGCGGTCAAAACCCGGTTTCTCGAACCTGGGCTTTGCAAAGCCCGATTTCTCAAAACCCGGTTTCTCGAAACGAGGTTTCGCCGGCCCGAACCTTTTAAATTCCGGTTTATCGAAGCCAGGCTTTTCAAAGCCGGGCTTGCGGAAGCTCGGTTTGCTGAAGCCGGGGTTTCCGGTGCGGGGCCGGTCAAACGCGGGGCGACCTCCGCCTGAGCGAGCGGGTGCCTGGCTGCGTGCGGCGGGACGGCGCGCTTCGAGGCTGCCGGGTTCTACTGGGTCGATCCGTAGACCACCGGGCTTGATAGGGGTGAATCCCTCCGTGTCAGCGGGCGCCACGCGGCGGGGTGCTGAGGGACGCTTGAACGCGGGGCGGTCGGCGCCAGGTCTTTTCCACGCAGGTTTGTCCGCGGCTGGCCTGCCGGCAGAAGGTCTGGCGGCAAACGGCGTTCCCGCCGGTTTATTGCCAAATGTGCGGGCACCAGCTGGTTTCGCTCCGTACGTGCGGCCAGTCGAGGGCCTGTCTGTAAAGGGTTTGCGAGCTGCCGGCCGGGCTTCGGCGTTCGGGTCCGCGGCAAAACGCGCCGGAGGACGCGACGGGCGGTCGTCCTTTTTCCACGCTGGCCGGGCTGGGCCCGATCCCGAGGGGCCAAACTTCCTCTCGCCGAATTTTCCCGGTTCAGCCGCATTGCGGCCTGCAGCGGGACGGAATCCTTCGCCAGCTGGACGCGAAGTGCGGAATGGAGTGTCAGTCCCTGGTTTGCTTGCACCGAATGCCCGCTTGGGACGGAATTCGCCAGACCCGGCTGCAGTGGCCCGGGGCTTGTCAATACTCTGGGCCGCAAATGGTTTAGTCGGCTTGCGTGCTTCAAACCGCCCGCCCGGCCGCAGACCGGTTGGCTTCGGCTTCACTGTGGGCAATTGGGAGTCGGCCAGGTTGCGCCGGCGAACTTCCTTCGCTTTGGGCGTCCGCAGCTTGCCCTCGGAAGCCAGCCGCAACGCCGCCAGTTCCTGCGCATCCAGTTCGCGCATGTTGCCCGGCTCTTGATCCAGAACCAGCGGGCCGTAGCCTACCCGGCGAATCTTCTCCACAAAATGCCCAATGGCCACAAACATCTTGCGCAGTTCGCGGTTGCGGCCCTCAATCAGCACCACTTCATACCAGGGATTGTCGCCCTGGCGAACCTGGCGAATGCGGGCTGGCGATGTGCGTACTTGGGGCGAACCCGGCTTGCCGCGCTCGATGGAGACACCGCCGCGCAGCAGCTCAAGCTCGGACTCGGTGGGCTGTCCAGCCACCTTTACCAGATAGACCTTCTCCACGCCCGATCCCGCCTTGGTGAGCTTATTGGCCAGGTCGCCGTCGTTGGTCACCAGCAGCAGGCCCTCGCTCATGTAGTCCAGGCGGCCCACCGGGTAAAGCCGCTCGCGCATCTTCTCAAAGAACTGCATCACCGTGGGTCGGCCCTCCGGGTCCTTGACCGTGGTCACAAAGCCCTTCGGTTTGTTCAGGACAAAGTAGCGCAGCCGCTCGGCGCCGTGCAGCAGCTTGCCGTCTACACGGATGTGGTCGCGGTTGGCGTCGGCCTTGGTCCCCAGTTCGGTAACCACCGTGCCATTCACCTGCACACGGCCCTGCTCGATCATCTCCTCGGCTTTGCGGCGGCTGGCCACGCCGGCCTGCGACAGAATCTTCTGTAGGCGATCAAGCTTGGCCGGAGGGCGCGGCTTGGGAATGAATTCGGATTCGGCGTCCTCTCCGTCTTCCGCTTCGTCGATCTCTGCGTCAGCGCCCTCTTCGGACACGTCTTGCGCCGTGGTCTCGTCCGTCAGAAACACCCCTCCCTCGCCATCGGTGGTGTCGCCTATCGGGTCCACAATTCCAGCCGTCGGCGTCGTCGCCGGAACTTCGATTTCCGGCGCGGTGCTGGACAATGCTTCCAGCGCTTCGGGCTTTTGGTCGCCGGCCTTCGCGGCCTTCTTGGGTGATTTCTTTGCGGACTTCTTGACGGTCTTCGCGGCCTTTTTGATAGCCATGGGGGAATGCCTCTGTTTCTGCCTACTCAGTGGGAGGTGGCGCAGCAGGCGCGACCTCAGGGGTGGTTGCTTCGCCGTCGGCACTCTCGGCCAACTCTGCGGCCTGCGCCGCATCCTCTTCAAGTCTAAGATCTTCACGAATCTCGGGGGAGGATTCTTCTGGGCCTGCCAGCTCCGGCTCGTCCAATTCGATGGCGGCCAGCTTCTCGAACTCCTCCATCGAAGGCAGTTCGGCTACGTCCTTCAGACCGAAACGCAGCAGGAACTCTTTGGTTGTCTTATAGAGTATGGGCCGGCCGATAACCTGCTTGCGGCCGGCGGTTGCGATAAGTTTGCGGGCCAGTAGCGAGCCAAAAACGCCCGATGAGTCCACGCCGCGAATCTCGTTGACCTCGGGCGCGGTGACTGGTTGTTTGTAAGCGACGACCGCCAGCGTTTCCAGAGCGGGCAGCGAGAGCTTGAGAGCCGGTTTCAGGCTTTTCACGAAGGCGCGAACCGCATCGTGGCATTCCGGCTTGGTAGCCATGCGGTAGCCGCCGGCAATCTCGCGAATCTCGACGCCGCGGTTGTCTGAGGCATAGTCGGCGATCACCTCGTCCAGTAGTTGACGGAGAATCGCACGAACCTCGCGGTCGCGCTGCTTGGCTTCGCGCTTGAGCGTGGCTTCGGCTGCGGCCTCATCGGTCTGCGATGCTTCGGCTTCCGCGTCGGAGCCGGACTCGGTGGTCTCGCCGCCGGTCTGGCCGAGCGTTGCATCTTCGCCATCGGATAATTTCGCAGCGGTTTCACCTTCACCCGCCGCGCTTTCCGAGTCGGTTTCACCTGTGGGTTCCCGATCTGCGACTTGGTCCAGGTTGGCTTGCTCCGGGTTGATTGCCCGCGCAACTTCCACGGGGCCCGGCTCCAGCAAGCCGTAGTCAATCTCGCCGCTTTCAGGAGGCAAGGACTCACCGGTCGCGAGAGAGGGGTTGGCCAGGGCGTAGGCTTCCTGCTCCGCCTTCCACTCCAGCGCATCGGCGGTGAAAAGGAGGGCGAGTTGGGCCAGCGTAACCGGCTCTTCGGCGGCGTAGATAACGGCTTCCAGCTTTGCTTTAAGGCTCATTCGACTATGGGTACCTTAAGTATGGTACCGGAAGTGGAGCAGCATTGGGCGGTCGGGAGGCGTTCAGGGGCAGGAAGTGCGCAAAAAAGGCCTTCCGCTAGCGTTGGACCCTGCTTAACGCATGATTTAAGGCATTAAACTGGCAGTTTATCCCAGCATGCGGCGTCCGGATTGCGCCTGACCAACTCGCTTACCGTGCGCACGTCGATTGGATCGTGATGGAGCAGACGCACAATCTCTAACTGAGGCTGTCCGTTCGCGCGCACTGATTTGGTGGCGTCTATCCGGAAGAATCTGACGATCTGAAAAACTGCGCCCCGGTGGGGAGATGCGTCAAGACAGGCTGTGGAACACCAGGTACAGCGCTCCGGAGAGAAGCGCGGCGGCCGGCAGCGTGAATATCCAGCCGGCTGCGATATTGCGTACCGTGGACAGATGCAGTCCGCTGCCGTTGGCCGACATGGTGCCAGCCACGCCGGAACTGAGGATGTGTGTGGTGCTCACAGGCAGTCCAAATTGATCGGCGGCAAAGATGGTCGCCATCGTGACCAGCCCCGCGCTGGCGCCCTGGGCATAGGTCAGATGCTCTTTGCCGATCTTTTCGCCCACGGTCACCACGATGCGCTTCCATCCAACCATGGTGCCCAGGCCAAGTGCCAGCGCCACGGCCACCTTCACCCAGTCGGGAATGAACTTGGTAGCTTCGTCGAGCTTGCTCTTGTAGATGTCGAGCGCGGCGGTTTCGCCTGCCGTGAACCCGGGGTTGTGGCTCTTCTCCATCAGCCGGAGAGCCTCGCCGGTCAAGTACATGTCGTTGCGGATGTTGGTCTGGTCCTGCGCCGGAACAGACTTGAAATCCTTATACAGAACCAGTTCGCGGTTCACGTTCGCAACCAGGCTGCTGATCGCCAGAATTGTGTCCGGCTCCAGCCGCTTGGTGCGGATGTAAGAGGTAACCTCTTCGCGCGGGTCGGAGCCTAGAGTGCCACTCTTATCCACGTGCTGGTCCAGGATTCGTCCGGCCTGCTCCGAGGCAGCGATGAATTCTTGCACCTGCATGGGGCTCACCGCGTGGTTAAGCGCATACGCCGTCGGAACCGTGCCGATGAGGATCAGCATGATCAGGCCCATGCCTTTCTGCCCATCGTTGGAGCCGTGAAAGAAGCTCACACCCGTGCAGGTCAGCACCATCAAAGCGCGAATGGGAAATGGCGGGGGCTGATTATTCTTCGGCGCTTCATACAGCGAAGGGCACTTGATGAGCTTCTTCGAAATCAGGATCAAAAGGCCAGCCAGCGCAAAGCCCAAAAGCGGCGAGATCAGCAATGCCTTCAAAACCTTGATGACCTGCTGCCAGTCCAGTCCCGAGGCGCCGCTGTGGAAAGTAAGTAACTGGTTGGCAAGGCCCACGCCGATGATCGAACCCACCATGGTATGCGAACTCGATGCGGGCAGTCCGAACCACCATGTGCCTAGATTCCACAGAATGGCTGCAATCAGCAGTGCAAAGACCATGGCAAATCCTGCGCCGGAGCTGATCTTGAGAATCAGTTCCACAGGAAGCAGCGCGACCACCGCAAAGGCGACGGTACCACTGGAAAACAACACACCGGCCAGGTTGCAGATCCCGGACCACACCACCGCGATGTTCGGTTCCAGCGAGTGGGTATAGATGACCGTAGCCACCGCATTGGCCGTGTCGTGGAAGCCGTTCACAAACTCAAACCCGAGAGCGATCAGCAGCGCCAGCGCCAGCAGCACATATGGCCATGCGCTCGTGACGCTGACATTGTCCATATCTCTTGTTACATGAAACGCAATGTAGGCCAGGCCGCAGGCCAGCGCCAGAAGAAACGCTGCAATGCCCGTCAGGCTTGACGGTTTCTTCACTCCGCGTTCGGGCAGAGATTTGCTTTTGGGTATTACTGAAACGACCGTTGCCAAGTGAGCCATCAAAAATCACCACGGCGGCAGGATTGATTTCCAAGACGCCTCGGCCTCCAGCATTCAAGCTGAACAGCGGAACTGAATAGGGAATAGAAAGGGGATGGCTTGTTGCAGCGGTGTGAAGTGTCGGCTAAGAAGGCGTCCATAAAACCCCAACAATCGGATCTGATCCCGATTGTTTACCCGGCGATTTGGAAGCCGATGCCGGGCTAAAGCTGATTCTACACCGGATAAGCGGCGGCGAAAGAAAAATGCCGGATCATGGTGGTGGAAAAGCGGTCCTGTGCTGGAGCTCTGGAATCGGTCGAATTCTGTAGGGCCTCGCCTCCCCTTCCAGGACGCGCGCCATTGATTCCAGATGATTTGTCAGTCCATGGAGGAGTTGGCAGGCATCTTTCGCCTTTTCTTCAGTCTCTACAACCTGGCTTTC
Organism: Occallatibacter sp.; assembly: GCA_035529815.1. GTDB lineage: Bacteria > Acidobacteriota > Terriglobia > Terriglobales > Acidobacteriaceae > Telmatobacter. The sequence continues at coordinate 45,030 of DATKWA010000038.1, forward strand.
CACCTTCTTGTCTGAAGTGTTAGCTCTTACCGCCAGTCGTCGCGCGCGTACTCAAGCCCCTCGTTCATTACGCTGTCGAACCCCGAATGTTTCTTGATGAAGATTTCGCTGAAGGCGCTGTCCTGGCGCAGCAGAATAGCCTGAAGTCGCACCAGCTCCAGCAGCGCCAGGAACATGGCGATAAGAGACTTCTCCGAGCGGGTGTGGCTCAGCAGGCGGCGCAGCGCGATGGGCTTGTCTTCTATGCTCAGCCGACGGGCAAGGAATTGGATCATCTGACCCACCGTCACCGAGTCTTCTTCCACGTTGATGACGGGCCGGTTGCGAGCGCGTTCGAGAATGTCGCGGAAGACGCGGACCAGGTCCACCGTATCGGCGGCGATCTCAGGTTCTGCGCCAACGTCGTCCCGGAACTCACGCACCCCGGGGTTGGTCCAGGTGGCGGCCTCAAGCATCTGCTTCTGCTGCAGCATCTGAGCGGCGTTCTTGAAGCGCTCGTGCTCCAGCAGCCGCTCCACCAGTTCGCGACGCGGGTCTTCGGCCGCTTCGTCCGGGCCGGTAGGCGCGCGCGGCAGCAGCATCTTGCTCTTGATGTGGATCAGCAGCGACGCCATGTAAATGAACTCGCCGGCAACGTCCACATCGGTGGCCTTCAACTGGTTCACATAAGCCAGGAACTGCGCCGTGATCCGCGCGATCGGGATGTCGTAGACGTCGATGTCCTGCTTGCGGATCAGGTCCAGCAGCAGGTCGAGAGGCCCGTCGTACACCTCCGAGACAACGACCGAAAATGGCGATAGATTGGCTTCGTTGTCCCTGGTTTCGAGCTTGATGAAGGGCTTTGCGGGCTGCATCGCACTCGGGCCAGTGGCCAGCGCGCCAGGCGCTCCTTCCGCCTCAGCAACAGCATCCGTTTCAGCCACAACTTGAGCCGCGGGCTCTTCAGACGGAATGGTCGACTCAGCGGCTGACGCAGGTACCGAGTCCGCCCCCGCAGGCGCGGGCTGTTCGACCGCAGGCACAGGCTGGCTGGCAGCTTCTTCAGCCGGCACGGCTTCAGCGGGTCTGGTTTCGTCGGCAGCCATCGGTTCGGATTCTTGTTCCGCGGTAGACCTCAAAAGTTCCTCGGGTGCGCTGCCAGGTTGAGCTTCCTGTTCAGCTGCTTGCTCAGGGGCATGCTCTATTTCCAGCTCAGTTTCGCCCGCAGGAGCCTCGTCGCCAACAGATTCATCTTGTTCGGCCGCTGGTTCCAAGGCGGTCTGCTCCAGCGGCTCTTCCGTCGCCGACTCAATTGATTCTACAGATGCAGCGACCGGCTCAAAAGCCGATTCTTCCTCAGTCGTGAGTTCCGGTGCCGGTTCCTCGCTGGCCGCGGGTTCCTCACATTCGACCGGTTTCACCAACTCTTCCGCTTCAGGGCCCGTTTCGAGGTCGGCGATTGGTTGAGAAGGTTCGATGATCTCCACATCCGCTTCCGGAACCGCCTCGATGTTCGTATCATCCTCAACCGGACTTTCGGCCTCAGCCTCCGCGCAGGGCTCCTCGACAGCTTCCGGCTCAGGAGATTCCTCCTCGGCAATTGCAGGCGCAGGGATAGCATCGACTCCATGCACATCTGTCCCGCCTTCGACGATCTCCGGTTCAGCCACAGGCGCGACCTCAGCTGCAGTAGAAGACAGGACCTCCTCCGCACCTTGGTCCGGCGCAGCCAAGGCAACCGCCTCGTCCACGGCAACTGCTTCAACAGCCTCTTCCGCTTCGCTCTCCTGCCGCGGAACTGGTATCGTCAGCCCCTCCGGTTCAGTTTCAGGGACGGCCGCAACATTCGATTCGGTCTGCGTCTCAGGCTCAATCACTGCTTCTGTCGTCGCTTCGTTTTCCGGCTCGCTCGCAGGCTCAGTCGTTTCAACCGGTGCCGGAGCGCACTCGGCAATTGTCTCAACGGCCGCGTCCACACTCTCGGCAGCATCGTTAACACCGGCAGCATCGCTCGCAATGGCGGTGCCGCTCACAGCGGTATTGCCCGCCGTCTCAGCCGCATCCTCGGCTTGAGGCGTAGGGACCGCCTCAGCCACGTTCACTGCTTCCACAATCTCTGCCAACTTCGGGGAGTCTTCGGTCAATTCTGCTTCTTTATCTGAATTTTCTTCTCGCCCGGCAAACCTCTCCGGTCCATCTGCTGCTCTATTTTTTTCGGATCCGGAGAAAAGCCCAAACCCCGAGCGAATTCCGCCCAACGCGAAACTCAGGGCCCTTCGCCACCATGGGACTGTCTTTTCTGCCATCTGCATTTCCCCGGCGGCTCAAGCCACAATCACCCGCCTGCTCCTGTCGGCGACTTCAAGCGCATCGCCGATCGCACCTGTTCCATGGTCTCTTCGGCGCGGGCGCTCGCGCGCAGCGAACCGTCTTTCAGTATCTCTTCCACCTGCGGTTCGCTGTAACTGGCCCGCCGCTCCTGAATCGGTTGCAGCACCTTCACCAGTGCATCGGCGGCCCAGCCCTTGCACTCGATGCAGCCAATCCCCGCCGAGCGGCAGCCTTTGTACACGTTGGCCATCGTTTCAGAAGTCGAGAAAACCTTGTGCAGATCGCCCACCGGGCACTTGTCCGGGTCGCCCTTATCAGTGCGCCGAACGCGCGCCGGGTCCGTCACCATCGTCTTCAGCTTCTGCCGCACCACTGGTTCCGGGTCCGTCATCTGGATCGTGTTCCCGTAGCTCTTCGACATCTTGCGCCCATCGGTCCCCGGCAACTTCGGCGAAGGCGTCAGCAGCACCTTCGGCTCCGGCAAAACTTCCTCGTCCCCTGGCTTGCCCGCCACGGAGGGCTTGTAGAACTGGTTGAACCGCCGCGCAATCTCGCGCGTCAACTCCACGTGCGCCTGCTGGTCCTGTCCCACCGGAACATACTGCGGCTGGTAGAGCAGAATATCGGAGGCCATGAGGACCGGGTAGCCAAGAAACCCATAGGTAGTCAGATCCTTGCTGGCCAGGTTCTCCTGCATCTCCTTGTAACTGGGCACACGCTCCAGCCAGCCGAGCGGCGTAATCATCCCCAGCAAGAGGGGCAGTTCGAAATGCTGCTTCACCTGGCTCTGCACAAAAATAGTCGATCGCGCTGGATCGAGGCCCGCGGCCAAAAAGTCCAGAGCAACTTCGAGAGTGTTAGGTGCAATGCCAGACGTGTCGGCGTAGTCAGTGGTCAGCGCGTGCAGGTCGGCAATGAAAAAGTAGCATTCGTATTGGTCCTGCAGCTTGACCCAGTTGGCCAGGGCGCCCATGTAGTTGCCCAGGTGCAGCTTGCCGGTGGGGCGCATGCCGCTCAGTACGCGGGGACGGAGTGATGGGATAGCAGCTTCAGGCATCTAGTTCTTCAATTCCAGTGCGGCGCCAGCAAAATGCCGCCGTCTTTCCATAAAAATTGCTCAAAAAGGCTCATTCCATTGTAGCGGGAAGAAAACGTGCCATCTGGAGAACCCGCCCGCTAGATGTGGATAAGCGCGGTATAGACCAGTTCCAGAGAGGGACGCAGCAGCGCCATCATGATGTACCCTCCCACGAAGATCATCAGCAGGTAGCTGATCCAGATGGGGATACGATCGTAAGCCTGCACTGCGTTGTAAGGCAGAACGTTGCGCAGCAGGCGGCTGCCATCCAGCGGGGGAATCGGAAGCAGGTTGAAGAAGAACAGCGAGAGGTTGATGAGGATTGCCAGGCTGCACAGCAGAGCAATCGGCTGCACCGGCGCGGTGCTCCCGGGGCTCAAGGCCGTGATAAACGATGTCTGCACGATCATCCGGCCGTTGGGAAGCGCGATGGCCATTACGGCCAGAATGCAAAAGGCCGCCAGCACCAGAACCACGTTCGAAACCGGCCCGGCAAGCGTCGTCAGGTTGTCGTCGCGCACAATCTTGCGGAAGTTGCGCGTAATCACCGGCGTAGGCTTGGCCCAGCCCACCAGGAACCCGCTGAAGAAACTGAATCCGATGAAGGGCCCAAAGATAATCAGAGCCGGAAACAGCAGCGTGCCGATGGGGTCCATATGGTACATGGGATTCAGCGTAATGCGGCCTTCTAGCCGCGCCGTCTGGTCGCCAAGGCGCGACGCCATCCATGCGTGAGCGCACTCATGAAAGCTGAGCGAAAACAGCAGCAGAACAAACTCGAAAATGGCGATCAGGAAGCGGGTTTCTAACAATCAAACACTCCAAAGGCTGGAAAACTCAGAGTAGCATGGTCGGTCGGAAGTGCTTTACATCCCGCTTACCGGGAATGTTCCCACCGCTTCACCTTCCGCCACGTGATGCCCCGCCAGCACGATCGTATGGCTGGCAATGCGCGCGTGGGCGCCGATCGTGGTCGGCAGCAGCGTGATTCTCTCAAAGTCATCCGGGGCGTGGGAGTGCGAAAAGATACGCGCGAACGAGCCGATGACGGCGCCTTTCCCAATCGTGAGCCCGCCCCGGTCGTTCAACAACGCGCCCTGGCGGATGGTGACTCCGTCGCCGATCTTCAGGTTGTATCCAAAGGTGAGATCGACGCCGTGATAGATCTTCACGCCCGTGCCCAGGTGTTCGAAGATGTGACGCCCCAGCATGCAGCGAAAACGCAGCCCCAGCCAGTGGTTCAGCCCGATGGGCGAGCGGTCGAACATCTTCCAGAACCAGAGCAGAGGCTTGCGCCGCGCGTAGCGCTCGCGGTCGGTGTCGGCAAAGTACTCGGCCTCCAGAGTCACGTTGGCCGGGTCCAGCGAGTGCGCAAGAATCGTGCCCGGCAGCTCCGAAGTCAGAGTGATGGCGGACTTTGTCCCATGCGGCCGGCCGAGATAGATCTGGTGAAGCTGGTCGCGCACAATCTCCGATCGCCGCTCCGGAGAACTGTGGCGCACAAGCTCGTCGTCCAGAAACTGGAGCCAGCGGCGATAAACCTCTTCGGCTTCCGGCGCGGGATGCGGAACACTGCTGGTAGTCCCCATACGGTAGCAAGATACACCATGAGAGCGGATTCGATCGAACGGCGCGCAATCTGCCGATTAGCGGCCGCAAAGCAAAACCCCGCTCAGGCGTGCTTGAGCGGGGTTTTGCTTTGATTCAGGCGCGCTATTTGCGACCCTGAATGGTCTTCGGGTTTGCGCCGGCCTTTTTCAGGGCCCGCTTCGCGGCTATCTCGTGCATCTCCCTGCCCAGTGGGGATTGGTTGATGGAGACCTGTATGCCCAAGTTGATGATGTTGCTGGTGCCCCAGTAGAGCGCCAGTCCCGAAGCGTAGTGCCAGAGCATGAAGCCGAAGAAGATCGGCATCATGAAGGCCATCATGCGGCGCTGGGATGCGTCCATGCCCGGCGACGGGGTGATGTACTGCGTCAGAAACATGGTGAGGATGATAAGGATCGGCAGAATGTGCAGCGGATCGGGCTGGGAAAGGTCAGGCAGCCAGTACCAGTGCGCCTGGCGCAGTTCCACCGCGTTCTCAAGCACCCGGAAGTAGGCAAAGAACAGCGGCATCTGGATCACCAGAGGCAGACAGCCGCCATACATGTTCACGCCCTCGGTTTTGTAGAGCGCCATCATCTCGGCGTTCATCTCCGACCGCTTGGGGTCGTTTGCCTTGAGATGTGCAAAGCGCTTCTTGATGCCGTCGACCTTGGGCTGAATGCGCATCATCTTCAGCGACGACTTCATCATCATGAACCGGGTCGGCAGCATCACCAGGCTGAACAGCACCGTGAAGACGATGATGGCCCAGCCCCAGTTGCCGATGCCGTGCAAAACCATGAAGCGAAGAACGACGTAGAGAGGCTTGGCGATTACGGTCATCCAGCCAAACTGAATCAGCGGCTCCAGCGACTGGCCGTCCGCCTTGCCATCCGGGCCGATGGTGTGGATCGATGACAGAACGTCGGTCGCCTTGGGCCCGACAAACAACCGCAAGCGCGTCGTCCCGCTGGTGTCGCCCACTGCCAGGCCGATCAGGTCCGCCGGGGTCTTTGCGCTGCTCGGATCGCTCAGGTTGCCGGGCACATCGATCGTGTGGTGCAGCGTCACCACAGTGGTCCGCGCGGGATTGTCAGGCAGGAAGGCCGCGGCAAAATAAAGATCCATGACAGCCGCATAGCTGTAAGGCTGGTCGAGCGTGGCGTTGCCGCTCACCTTCTTCGCGGCTGTCGAATCTTCCTTGCCGTTCAGCGACCAGGCAAACTTCGACGCGGCCGAGGTGCGAACCGAGGAGCGCGTAGACGACGAAGGCAGGAATTCTTCCATATCGCCCAGACCCGCCGGCCACTCCACCAGCGCCCGCACCGGCTCGCCGTTGCGCTTCACTGTGGTTTCCACGCTCAACACATAGCTGGAATCGAATCGGAACGTCTTCACCACGTCCAGTCCATTGATGGCGTAGCGATAGGTCACCGTATTGGGAGCCAGCACCAGTCCTGTTGCCGACGGCTGTGCCCCCGCGACCGTTACCTGATACAGCGCGTTGTTCAGTTGAGTAGTAAGCTGCGAATCGTAGGTATACAGCGAGAGCGGGTAGCCGAAGCGCTCCGAGGCCTGCGGTTGCACCAAATCCAGCGGCTTGCCTTCGGAGTCGACAAATTTCTTCAGAATCCAGTGCTTCACCCGCGCGCCCCGATTGGTGAAGACGATCTTGTAAACCTCGTTCTCAACCGTAATATCGGACTCAACGGCCGCGCCGATGGCTGGCGTCGCCGCCACAGTCTGCCCATGTGCGCCGGGCAACTGCGCCTGGGCCGATCCAGCCTTTTCCGCAGTTGGTTGCCCGGCTGCCTGTTGCGCAGATTGTTCAGCCGGTTGCTCCGTCTGCGACTGTGTCTGCGGCACCGGAGGCGGCGTCGGTTTGACGAAGTACTGGTAGCCGAGCAGTACGGCGAGTATTACGAGCGTGAAGGCGATGGTCGAACGCATATCGCCGCCGCCGCTGCCGCCGCCGTGACCCTGCGTCTGAAGATTGGGATTCTGAATTTCGGGCAAAGGATACGTCCTGTCAGTTCAAAAGGGGAGCCGTAGGGCCGCCGCTCTTTCTATGGTAATGGTTCGTGGGGAAAAGGTCTTGTATGAGCAGCTGGCGGCGCCGAAGTCCCCGGGAAATGGCTCTTGCTTCCAGGGGCGCTTGGAACCTGATCGAGACCGCCGCGCGTAAACGGATTGCAGCGCAGCAACCTCCAGATCGCGAGGCCGGTGCCGCGCAGCGGGCCGTGCGTAGAGATGGCGATTACGGCGTATTCCGAACATGTGGGCAGATACCGGCACCCACCAGTCCCCAGCGAATGCACCATGGGTGAAAGCCAGCGGCGGTAAAAGGCGAGTAGTGCAAGAAGTAGGCGCGTCATGGTGCAAACCGGGCGGCAACCGTTGTTGAGGCTGCGTGCCGAGCCGGTTGTTGCGCGCTGCGGGTCGCCTCGGTCTTCGCCTGCTCAAGGATACGCACAACCTCCGCTTCAAGTTTCGTGAATTCCATCGTGAGGACGCCGCGGCGTGGATGCAGGATCATGTCGAACCCCGGCGGAAGCAGGTCCACATGGCGTCGCAGAGCCTCGCGCATGCGCCGCTTGATGCGATTGCGCTCGTGTGCCTTGCCCAGCACCTTGCCTGCCGTCAGTCCGACGCGCGGGCCCGCGGCGCCAGCATCTTCAAGCGATTGCGGCGCCAGAAACCAGCTCATCGATGCAGATTGCCGCTTGCGCGCCGCTGAATACGCACGCTGATAATCTGCATGTTTGCGCAGACGCACGCCCGTCATCGATTGGCGTAACGAAAGCACGGCAGTTTTCACTTGGGATTTCATCGTGTTGCCCGCGAAAGCTCGAGCCGGATTCAACCACTCCACGAATCAGGCTTCAGATTCTGGGGAGGTCCCGGAAGGGCTGCAACGTGCAACGCGATCCGGGTCAAAAAACGGGAAGGGCGAGCTGAGCGGCAGGAAAGGGTTAGTCGCGGAAGCCGGCGCTCACTGCTACGCGCTTGCGGCCAATGGCACGGCGACGGCTCAACACGGCAGCGCCGGACTTGGTCTTCATGCGCGCACGGAACCCGTGTGTCTTCAAACGGCGGCGGCGATTGGGCTGAAATGTGCGCTTGGGCATGAAAATGCGCTCCTGTTTCCTCTAGAGAATCTGTGCTTTTGCAGCAATCCTGAGTATATCGCAACCTGGGCCAGGAATCCAGCGCGAAGTACCCCTGAGGCCAATACCGAAGATTCTGGCAGTAGTGGCGTCGGCGCACTCGCGGATCTGTCGCGCAATCCGGCAGTGCAAGAATTGTCGCGGAAAATTGCCGCCTCGTGATGTTCAGCGCGAACGTCAGCCAATTCGCGCCAAGTTTCACCAGCATTGGTGCAACTCATTTGCACCGCCGAAAAGTTCTGTTAAAGAGTCATTGCAACGACCTTCAAATGTGCTACTATCGGGACCGTTCAGGAAAGTTTTTCAGAGTCCTACTGGACGGGTCGTTGTTCATCGCCCCAAGGGTATTTTTCGAGGGGCAAACCAGCACCTATCAGGTAATCGGACAGCGGCAGAACGACGGAATACGAACAAAATCCGCCTGTTCCGCCCGCAGAGAGCCGTTGCCAGAATCACCATAAGTTGAACTGACCCACTGCTCCGCCGGCGGCTCAAGCAAGGAATTTGTACGATGGCATTTGCGACTTCTCCCACTTCCGCACTCAATCCCTGGCTCCAGATTCTCGCCGCTTTGGAGAAGAAGGTCATTCGCCAGTCATTCGAGACGTGGCTCAAGCCCACGCGCTACAGCCACGCCACGGGCCGCACGCTTTACGTGCGTGTGCCTTCGCCGGAGTTTCAGCATATAGGCGACAAGTACGGCGATCTGATTCAGGAAGCCATCGATCTGCAATCGCTCGAATTCGACGACGTCAGCTTTGTCACCGCCGAGGAAGATCCCTCGATTCCGCCGCAGCGCAAGGACGGCGGTTTCGGTCCGGTGCCGGCCCATGCGCCCACGGCCCCGCCTGCCCCATCGCGTTCGCCCGAGCAAGGCCGCTTCGACTGGTCCACAGCCGCCCAGCTCAACTCGCGCTACACCTTCGAGGCCTTCGTCATCGGTAACGGCAATCAGTTTGCCCGCGCCGCCTCGCTCGCCGTTGCCGAGCGTCCTTCGCGCGCCTACAATCCGCTCTTTCTCTATGGCGGCGTCGGCATGGGCAAGACCCACCTGATGCACGCCATCGGCCACGAGGTAAAGCGCCGCCAGCCTTCGTCAAGCATCTGCTACGTCTCGGCAGAAAAGTTCACCAACGAGATGATCACATCGTTGCGCAACGACCGCATGACAAGCTTTCGCGATCGTTTCCGCTCCGTCGATGTGCTGCTCATTGACGACATCCAGTTCATCGCCCAGAAGGAGCGCACCCAGGAGGAGTTCTTCCACACCTTCAACGCGCTCCACGAGAGCATGAAGCAGATCGTCATCGCCTCCGACCGTCCGCCCAAGGAACTGGCCGAGATTGAAGATCGCCTGCGCTCGCGCTTTGAGTGGGGCTTGATCGCGGATATTCAGCCCCCCGATCTTGAAACCAAAGTCGCCATCCTGCTCAAAAAGGCAGAGAGCGAACAGGTGCAGTTGCCCACCGATGTGGCGCTGTTTGTCGCATCCAACGTCCGCACCAATGTGCGCGAACTGGAAGGCGCTCTGGTGCGCCTCATCGCCTGGTGCCATCACAACCACATGGAGATCACGCTCGCCTCCACCCAGCAGTGCCTCAAGCAGTTCATTGACATGCAGGTGCGCAAGATTACGATCGAAGCCATTCAGCGCGCCGTGGCAGAGAACTTTGGCATGAGGGTCAGCGACCTGAAGCAGAAGAACAACTCGCGCAACGTCGTCGTGCCGCGACAGATCGCCATGTACCTGGCCAAGCAGATGACTGAGGCCAGCCTTCCCGAGATCGGTCGCCAGTTTGGCAACAAGCATCACACAACGGTGATGCACTCCATCGCCAAGATCGACGAACTGCGCCGCACCGACAAGGATCTGCACCGCACCCTCAACAAGCTCCAGGACCTGTTGAACGGTTAGTCAGCTAAGCCGGAAATCCAAAAACAAAAAGCCCACGTACCGATCTTCGGCGAGTGGGCTTTTTTCAGCGTGCGACTAGACCTTGCTCGGCAAAGGCCGTTCCAGCAACACCGCTACTGCGACGGTTGCATGTTGTACAGGAACCACGCCCTCAATTCCAGATAAGGCCCATGGAAATCCCTGGGTAGCGCAGGATAATTCGAGCCGGTCAACGCTCCCCAGGCCGCGCGGTCCAGGGCCACATCGCCGGAGCTGCCTTCCAACTGCATACTGCCGTCCATGATCCTGCCGTTCGGCAGAACCTTGAAGCGAATCACGAGCTGGCCGGATTTGTTGATCGGCGGGTTCACCTCATCCGGTATCAACGGGTCCCAGGTTCGCTCCGTCTCCCAGTGCCAACGCTGCAGCCAGTTGCTGAAGTCAACGCCCTGCGTGTCACTGAGAACCTGAACCCCGCCAGACCCAGCGCCAGGATGCATGGAAAGCCTGTCGGAACCCAGATTGGCAGTTTCCCCCGCCCCGTGACTGCGCGCGGCGTTCCGCATCGCATCGCGAAGCTGGTCGGCCGGATTGGCTGAGTTCATGGCAAAGTTTGGCCGCGCCGGAACAGCAGCAGGATGCGGCGCTTCCACCTGCGATTGCTGCACTGGCGGAATGGGCTGCGTAGGCTGAGGCTGAACCGGTGCCTGCTCCGCTGGCTTTATTTCTTCAGGCTGCGGCGGCGTCACCTTCGCCTGTTGCGCCGACTCCTTCCGCATAGCTTCCAGGGTCTGCTTGTCGATGACCGGCGGCTTGGTCACTGGCTTCACCACAACCTTCGGCCGGAACCGCGGCGTGTCCATATACGTGAACTCGTTCTTGTCCAGCTTTGCGGTTTGATCCACCACCGGCGGAACCTTAATGTACTTCGGCAGCAGGAACAGCGCCATCAGCAGCGCAAGGTGCACCAGAAAAGCCCAGAGCACACCCTCCCGAAGCCGAGCCCAGCGTCGCTCATCCTCAAGCTCGCTGATCATCTGCAGCAGTTCGTGGGTGTCGTAATCAACCCAGCGCGAGCCTCGGACCACCGGGGGAGTTGGTTCGCGCTCCTCCGCCACCAGAACAGAGACGTTTGGGCCTGAGTTGCTAGTGACCTCGCTCGCGGCCAGACCAACCGCGGGGTTCTTGGCAGAACTCTCCTCGGGCGGCTTGTTGGGCTCGTTCACGTCGGCTGGCGTTTCGCTGGTGGGCATTCGTCCCTGAACAGACTCCCGGAGGCTTCTAAACCGTGCCGGCTCCGTTGCGAGTCCTTTCTATCTATTCTCTCATCCCGCTGAAACCGCAATCCAGCGCCTACCGGCGCAGACCACGCGAAACCGCCACATTTCTGCCCGAGCGGCCAGCCTCGTACAATAGTTCTTTCTGAATGGACGGATGAGCGGGCGGAAAGGGAACTTGTTTGAAGCAGTTTTTTGTACGAATCATGGGCTGGTGGAAGTTTGCCGCGCTGCCGGCACTCGCCAAACTGGGCTTTTGGGGCATCGGAGTCATCGCGCTCCTCGACTCCTCCACCCTTCCTGTTCCCATGGACCCGATTCTGGCCGTCTATGTCTGGGACGACAAGCCCCACTTCTGGGTCTATTGCCTCATGGCGGCCATCGGCTCGTCCATCGGAGGTCTGCTCCCCTACGGCCTGGGCCGCGCCGGCGGCGAACTCTTCCTCCTCAAGCGTGTCGATCGCGCCCGCTTTGAACGAATGCGCAACCGATTTGAACGCCAGGAATTTCTGGCCGTCATGATCCCTTCCATGCTGCCTCCGCCGGCCCCGTGGAAGGCTTTCATCTTCGCTGCGGGCGTCTTTGAGATGCGAATCCTTCCGTTCATGCTGGCCGTGTTTACCGGAAGAATGGTGCGCTGGCTCATCTTGTCGCTACTGGTGCTCAAGCTGGGTCCTGACGCGGTGGGCATGGTGGCGCACCACTCCCTCCGAGTAGTCGCCGTCGTGGGCATACTCGCATTGCTGGGCTTTATCGGGTGGTGGATGAAAAGAAAGCGCTCCGGAAAGCCGCTGGTGGACTAGAGCCTGTTATGAACTTTCCCGCCCGCGCGAAAGTTCATAACAGGCTCTAGATCTATTCCCAGATAGCAAATCAAAAAGCTCCGCGCCCCATCCTTGCGACTCTTTTCTGTCGCAAGGATGGGGCGCGGAGCTTACATCAAAGAATGCGTCAAGCTTCCCTGGAGAAAGGGAGGGGAAGAGAACTACTTTCCCGCCAATGCCGCCTGCGCAGGCGCCGCATTGAAGCGCCGCAGCAGCGCCGGAACTCCGAAAGCCGCGCCCAGAACAATCGCCGTCGAAGCAAGATCATTCTGGTAGAACGGAATCGCCGCTGCAAAGCAGGCTTCCAGCCCGCCCAGCGTGTGCGGATACATTCCGCCACCCGCCCACACCGCATAATTCGAGATCGCAAAAAACGACGTCGGCCCCAGCAGTGTTCCCGCCGCCACGCGCACAAACGTGGTCCGCGAGCTCAACAGAATCTGCCCCAGCGCCATCGCCGCCACATACCAGGCCCACGTCGGCAGGTAGGCCTCCCAGCCGAAAGCGTAGTGATAGGTGAAGACAGTAAGAAAGTAATCGGTGGCCATCAGCACGACCAGCGGAACCAGCATCTCGCGCCAGGGGCGGCGGGCGCCAAAGTAGAGCAGCGCGCCTCCCACTGCGGTAAAGTTCAGCCAGCCCGCATGGGGCACAACACGGGTCACCACGGCGACAAGCAAAAGCAGATAAGCGATCATCAAGGCCTCATTCTTTGGATTTCCGGAATCGTCTCCGGGGGAAGCGGGAAGAACCCTCCCGGCATCAGAACTCTTCTCATTCATTCTGCGGTCCACAGGGCGCAAGGTCAACCCGAAGTGTTCCACCAGACCAACAAAAATTTCCATCACGAACAAATATCGTCTATTTCTGCACTTGGCCGCCCATCCCCTCGCCCGCATCTTCGCGGTTGTCCACGATATAAGCCCATCCGCTCAGCGGCGATCGGCCGGCAGCGCGAGCAGTGCCAAGAAACGAATACGCAAAGCGCAGATCGCTGAACTCGACCGTCGTCCATGTGCGGCCAGGCGGCAGATCGGGCGGCGCCAAAGCGGCCACCGGCTCCGGGCCCACGTCGCGCACCACGGCCCATCGTCCCCAGTCCAGATACACCTGCCCCAGCAGCGTCTGTTTGGCCGCTTCCACGGCAGGCGTGTCGGCGGGCTTGTAGATCGTGTCTCGAACCGGATCGCTCGTGATTTCTCCGCTTCGCGTGTCGATTTCGCCAGTCTGGTAATAGTCCGCCGTCTCCAGAATCAAATGCCAGCGGAACGGATTCACCATATAAGGCTCAAGAGCCATGCGCGTCACCGGCTCCGTCGTCAACTGCAAATTTTCAACCATGGCCCGCGCCTGCGCTTGCTCCGCCCAGCGCACGCACCACAGCACCACCATCCCGGTAAGTGCAAAGATCGCCCAGCCCCGCCCGCGAAACGGCTTGCGGCGCACTCCAATTTCGCTATCGGCAAGACCAAGCAGCCACGGCAGAACCAACGCCACAAAAAACAGCCCATAAAACACCGGCTCAACGATAAAAACAAGATTGCCCGCATACCAGCGCGGATTGAACGGAAAAAACGGCCGCAGGCCGTAATTATTCGTCCAGTCCAGCAGCAGGTGGCTCAGCGCCGCAATCAGCGCCGTCAAGTAGAGCAAGCCCCATCGGATCTTCTGTCGCCCCGCAGCCGCAGGCTCATTCGTGCCCGTGTCTGCTTCATTGGCTTTCCGAGAGCGCCTTCGCTCCAGCCAAAAATTCCAGAGCCACACTACGCCCACTGCCGCGCCCGCCACAAACGGCGCTCCAAGAAACGTATGCGTAATGCCGCGATGGTGCTTCAGCTCTTCCACTGGCCCAGCCAACGACCACAAAATATCGATGTCGGCGGCCTCGGCAGCCAGCACCGCGGCCAACGTGGCATAGGCTGTTTTCCGGTTCAATCCGGCGCGGCCGATGCAGGCTCCGGTTAGAAAATGAGTGATTGGCTCCATGCGCTCTGCCAACCATCCTAACCTGCCCTGCTCACCGGCCCCGTCGCCTCCTATAATTCACCCCATGGCCGAACCAAACAAATCGGGCTCAGCCGGCCCGGTCCCAGACCTCAAGGCCGCCACGCGAGTCGAAGATCTTCGCGCCGAACTGCGCCGCCATGAGCACCTTTACTACGTGCTCGACGCGCCCCAGATCTCCGACGCAGAGTACGACGCGCTCATCAACGAGCTCAAGCGCATCGAGGCCGCGCACCCCGACCTGCTCACGCCCGACTCGCCCACCCAGCGCGTCGGCGGCAAGCCTGCCGAGGGCTTCCAAAAGGCGCCCCACTCGCGCCCCATGCTCTCGCTCGACAACGCCTATTCCGCCGAGGAGCTTGCCGACTGGGACCGTCGCGTCCGCGAACTCGCCGGCAGCCTGCCCGTCGAATATGTTGCCGAACTCAAGCTCGACGGCCTCAGCGTCGCGCTCCGTTATGAGCCCGGCTCCCCCGGTCCCAGCCCCGCCAGCCGAGGTGCGCGCCTTCTCTCCGGCATCACCCGCGGCGATGGGCAGATCGGCGAAGACGTCACCTCAAACATCCGCACCATCCGCAGCGTGCCGCTCTCGATCTCCGCCGACAAGCTGAAGAAAGCCGGACTGCCGCAGAGCATCGAGATTCGCGGCGAAGTCGTCATGCCTGAAGCAGCTTTTCTCCGCATGAATGAGGAGAAGGAGCAGGAAGGCCTGCCGCCCGCCGTCAATCCTCGCAATGCAGCCGCCGGCACGCTCCGCACGCTCGAGCCGAGCATTGTTGCCAATCGCAGCCTCACCTTCTTCGCCTATTTCCTTCTCGTCGATGGGGAGTACTTCGCCACCGGTCAAACCGCCACGCTCAACGCCCTCGCCGCTCTGGGCTTCCGCGTCAATCCCCACCGCCAGCTCGTTGACTCGGTCGAAGGCATGATGAAGTTCATCGACGATGCCGAGGCCCAACGCTCTACGCTCGGATACGAGATCGACGGCGTCGTTCTCAAAGTAGACGCCCACGCCACGCAGCAGCGCCTCGGCTACACCGGCCGCGCTCCGCGCTGGGCTATCGCATACAAGTTCACCGCCAAGTCGGGCATCACCCAGGTCACTGCCATCACCGTCCAGGTCGGCCGCACCGGCAAGCTCACGCCCGTCGCAGAACTCGCGCCCGTCTTCATCGGCGGCACCACGGTCAGCCGCGCCACGCTCCACAACGCCGACTTCATCGAGCGCCTCGGCCTGAAGCTCGGCGATACCGTCAAGGTCGAGCGAGGCGGCGACGTCATCCCCAAAGTCGTCGAAGTCATCGAAGACCCACAGCATCCGCGCGGCAAACTGAACTTCGAATTCCCATCAAAATGTCCCGAGTGCGGCAGCGAAGTAGTCCGCGCCGAAGGCGAAGTTGACTACCGCTGCGTGAATGCCGACTGCCCCGCCAAGTTGCGCGAAACTCTTTTGCACTTCGGTGGTCGCGGGGTGATGAACATCGAAGGAATGGGTGAAGCAGTGGTGCAGCAACTCGTCGAAAAGCAACTTGTGAAGAGAATTGCCGACCTCTATCATCTCGACGAAAATGCGCTGTCCTTGCTTGAACATGAAGTCAATCGCAAAGGCGTGAAGACAACGCAACGCTTGCTTGGCCCAGTTGAAATCAAAGCCGTCCTCGACAAGATTCAAGGCTCCAAAAGAGCGGGTCTAGCTCGCGTTCTGATGGGTTTGGGCATTCGCTATGTTGGCGAGCGCACAGCCCAGTTGCTTGCAGAGGAGTTCGGCTCTATCGAGGCGCTAGAAAAAGCGACGGCCGAAGAGTTGGAGCGCGTCGAAGAGGTTGGTCCGCGCATTTCGCAAGCGATTCTGGAATTCTTTGCGCAGCCGGCAAACCTCGCGCTCGTCGAGAGCCTCAAAAAGGCCGGGATCGCCATGACGGCGAAGAAGAAGCAGCGCACGGTGCAGTTGGCAGGGCTCACGTTTGTGCTCACTGGCACTCTGCCCACACTCACGCGCGACGAAGCGAAAAAGAGAATCGAAGACGCAGGCGGCAAGACGTCAGGTTCGGTGAGCAAGAAGACCAGTTACGTGGTGGCAGGCGAGGAGGCCGGCTCCAAGCTCGACAAAGCTCGTCAACTCAATGTTAGAGTAATTGACGAAGCCGAACTACTGTCGTTGTTTGAAGCTGGGCCAGGGAGATCAGGACAATTGTGAATATAATTGTCTTCCTGCGAAGCCGAGTATTTGTCGGCTCCTTCAGAAAGGAAAGGGCGTGGAAGGGCTGCTCATATTTGCTCTCTTACTACTCGGGATTCTTATTCTTTTTTTCTATGTGATGCGCGAGAAGGCTAACAAAGATGGACAGCTGAACATTCCACTGGAGTCCGACAGCGCCCTACGAACAATAAGAGCAATCCCTTTAGCTTCCATTAGCACGCAGTGCGACGCGCCCACATCTGTATCGTATCCAGATATGTCTGCCCGGTCGGAATCCGCTCCTCGAATTAGAACATGTGCCCAGCCCGTGAAGTCGGAGCAACCGCGCGTGGGGGCATCCATGTCTTTGCAAGCTTCTTATAAGTCAATACTCCCCAAGCAGTTTGTTGTTTTAGACCTAGAAACAACCGGGTTCAGTCCAGAGACGGACGAAATTATTGAGGTTGGAGCCATTCGGACGGACCGTGAGACTGGCGCTCGCACGACCTTTCAAACACTTGTAAAGCCGAACCAGAGAGTGCCGCGGCACATAACGAAGATTACGGGCATTTCGCAAGCGATGGTTGATTGTGATGGTCGTCGCTTGGACGAAGTGCTGATTGATTTTATCGAGTTCATTGAGGACCTGCCTCTCGTCACCTTTAATGCGTCTTTTGATATGGGGTTTCTCCGGAATGCTGCGAAGAGGCATGGGTTTGCCATCAATAATTCTTATACCTGTGTATTGCAGATGGCTCGCCGTGCATGGCCCACATTGCCAAGCTACCGTCTTGCTGACATTGCAAAGGTTCGCAATTTGCCCGATGACGACACGCATCGAGCACTCGGCGATTGCAAGCGGGCGTTGCTAATCTTTACAGCTGCGGCATCCACGTGCGGCGAAAGGATTAGGTGGACCGCGCTGACAACGGGAACTACTACCCAGAGCGATACTGGTATCGAGGGGTTGAAGGTCAGTACGGAACGCTATGCTGAAAGGTGGGTGCGACCGCTCACCAGAGAAGGTGAGGTGCCAAGGCTGGCCGGAATGGCTGGCGTGCTCATGGATATGGGCATTCATTCTGTCGGCGAACGGACCGCTGAGGCTCTCTCGGAGAAGTTTGGCTCGATCGAAGCACTCATGCAGGCGACGGCCGAAGATCTGGAATACGTGCAACATGTCGGACCTCGCATCTCGCAGGCAATTCTGGAATTCTTCAGGCAGCCCGCAAACCTCGCGCTGATCGAAACTCTCAAAAATGCAGGCATCGATATGACGGCGGAGAAAAAGCAGCGCTCAACTCAGTTGGCCGGGCTCACGTTTGTGCTCACCGGCACCTTGCCCACGCTCTCCCGCGACGAAGCCAAGAAGAAAATCGAAGACGCCGGCGGCAAGACGGCCGGCTCAGTCAGCAAAAAAACCAGCTATGTTGTCGCGGGCAAGGAAGCCGGCTCCAAACTAGAAAAGGCCCTCGAACTCAAAGTGCCGGTCGTCGACGAGGCCGGGCTGCTGGCGCTGTTGCAAGCCGGATCGCCGCCCGAATAGCCGCACCTCAGGCGTTATGGCTTTCGGTCCGCGCAGGCCCGGTCGTGCGCGTGACTATCAATGGAATCACGGCAGGAAGCGTGCAAACCAGAATCAACAACAGATCCATCCACATGGCAATCTCCTTTTCAATCACGAACGTTAGGCACTGGAACGACGCCGCGCGGCGATGCCAGGACCCCGGTCAACGGCGCGCAGTTCGCGCTCGCGCTCGCGTTCCCAGGCTTCGTCGCGCCAGTTACGCGACGCAAAGCGCGGCGCATCGGTGGGCGGTACAAACTCCGCGCTGCGCGGTCGCGCCGGCACCGCGGCCAGTTCGCTGTGCGCCTTGAAAGGCGATATCGGCACGGCCGGCGCAACCGGCGTGATCAAGCGCGCGGAAGAGTCCACCTCAACGTAGGCCGCATTCGCAGTCAGGCTGGTATCGGTGCACGAAACTTGCTCCTTCACCTCGGGTATGTCGGCCGCGGCGCCCTGTGTCCGCACCGCGATTGCTTTGGCCATGAATTCGTCCACAAGCTTGTGAAGGCAGGTTTGCCCGCACAAGTGCTTCGAACCGGGACGCAGCCGGTTGCGCGAGTTCCATCCACTCACGCGCAACTCGCCTCCTTGCTCATGGGCAACGAACCAATGGTTCGTCTGCTTCTTCTCCGTTGCGCAGATGTCGCACGATATCGCCTGCCGGATCACCGTATTTCCCCCAGTCCGCACAGTCCTTCCGCGGCTTAGTCGATTCCCGGTAATGCTTCCAGCGGCAAAGTCGCCGCCCATTCGAAACTCCAGCATCCGCGCTGGAACCCCGATTCAAGCAGTCTGGGAATCGCCTTCCTCTATTTCATCGCGCATTTGGGCAAATAGATGAACCGGACTGCACCGGAATCTTAAGAAAAGGCCAGAATTGGACATAGAGATGAAGACCGTCCTGAAATGGAACAGGCGGTAGCCTTCCAGAGGATTCGAGCGAGGAACGCAATGAAAACAAAAGGAGCGAGGCTAGGCCCCGCTCCTTCATTGCTTCAATAGTTTTAAAAAATAAGATTATTTCCGAGCGCTCTCCAATTACTGGCGTGGGGCGAAATAGCCTTTACGCGCCCGAACCTGGTAGCGCCGGTCATTGCAATAGAGGTAGATCGTCCTGAACGCGCCATCGGTCTTGAAGTCCGCCGGCGTGTACGTCAGCGCGTACTGACTGCGCAACTCCTCCTCGATGTTGTGGAAGCTGGTCGAGACTTCTTCCACCGAGGGCGGGAAGAACACCTGGCCGCCCGTGTCCCCTGCCAACTCCGACATCACCTTGTCACCCTGACCGCGGCTCGGCGTCCAGTTGGTGCTGATCGCGTAAATAATGGTTTCCGAGCGCTGGCACATCTTGATCGCTTCGCTCAGATAAACGCGGCTCTGGTTGTCGTCGCCGTCTGAAAGCAGAATCAGCGCCTTGCGCACCGGTTCCTGACCGCGCGACTCGTCCAGCATCTTGTCGCGGCACGCCGTGTAAACAGCGTCGAACAGTGCCGTGCCGCCGCCGGGGCTCAGCCGGTTAATGCCCGTCTCCAGTCCGTCCAGATCGTTGGTCCAGTTCTGCGTCACCGTCGGGGTTACATCGAATCCCATCACGAAAGCACGGTCGCTTCTCGCCTTCAGAATCTGCAGAAGAAAGTCCGTAGCCGCCTGCTGTTCGAATTTAAACCGGGAGTGAATCGAAGTACTGGTATCGATCAGAATCCCCACCCGCAGCGGCAGATTGATCTGCTGATGGAAGGAGTTCACTCGCTCCGGCGCCTTCTGGTCGTCCAGCAGAGCAAAGTCGCCCAGACGAAGGTTCGGGATATATTTTCCATGTTTGTCGGTAACCGTGAAGATGAGGTTGACCTCATTGACGCCCACCTTGATCGTGGGTGCATTGACGTCGACTCCCGACCCGACAGGTTGTTCTCCTGCTTGCGGGGCTGCCGGCTGTGCTGCCGGGGTTTGCGTAGCGTGGGCCGGCTGCGTTGTGGTTTGTTGTGCGGGCAGCACGGTGGACATCAGAGCAACCGCAAACGCGAAGCCTGATACCCCGAGCCCCCGGCCGCAGAACTTGGTCGCTGGGGTGGCGAAAAACAGTCTTGTCATATCGTCCTTAGTTTATCAATTGCATCTGGTCATAGTAGTTTCCGCTCTCGGCTAATCAGGACGCTGGCTCGAAGGGCGTAAAGGGCAATTTCAAAGGGTACGGGCTTCAGCCTGTACACAAACTACCAAAAATTCGTAGTGCCTTAACCGCCAGGAGCCGCTTCTTTCATGCCGAGCCGCCTTCCAGCCGCTTCAGAAACTGCTCCAACTCTTCCGGCAACGGCGCTTCCAATTGCAAAGCTTTACCCGTTACGGGGTGGCTGAACTCCAGCCTGGCCGCATGTAGAAAGTTTCGGCCCAGCCTCAGCACCTCCGGCCCGCTCTTTCTGCGCGCCGCCTTCGATTGCACAGCCTGGGCCGCCACCTGGTCTGTAAGCTGTCCTGCTCCGCCATACAGCGTGTCGCCCACCACTGGGTGCCCAAGGGACGCCATGTGCACCCTGATCTGATGTGTCCGCCCGGTCTCAATCCGCACTCGCACCAGAGTGAACTTGCCAAAGCGTGTCGCGAGCCGCCGAACCACCTCGTAGTGTGAGACGGCTGTGCGTGCATTTTCGTTAGGTTGCACGGTCATGCGCGTCCGCCGCATCGGATCGCGGCTCACCCCTGCATTGATGGTGCCTTTCTCCCGCTCCAGCGCTCCCGACACCAGCGCAATGTAGGTCTTCTTCATCTGGCGGCTTGCAAACATCTCGCCCAATGCCGCGTGAGCCCGGTCGTTCTTCGCCACCACGATCAGCCCGCTGGTGTCCTTGTCGAGCCTGTGCACAATGCCGGGGCGCAAATCACCGCCCGTCGAGGAGAGCTTCTTGAACCGGTAAAGCAGCGCGTTCACCAGAGTTCCCCGGTTGCGCGCGTCCTCGTTCTGTCCCGCGCCGGCGTGAACCATCATCCCGGCCGGCTTGTTCACCACCGCCAGGTCGGCATCTTCAAACACCACATCCAGAGGAATATCTTCCGCCGTCGCCTTCAGCGGCACCGGACGCGGCTCGCCCGTAATCAGGATGCGCTCGCCGCCGCGCAATTTCAGCGAAGCTTTCTCGCGCTCGCCATCCACCAGTACATCGCCCTGCTCCATCAGCAGTTGCACGCGCGAGCGGCTCACGCCCTCAAGTTGCGCGGCCAAAAACTGATCCAGCCGCTGCCCAACAGCCTCGACGGGTACTTCAATCGTTCGTTCTTGGAACTCTCCGCTGTCAGCCATGGGTAGCCTCGTTGCCGGCGCTCGGGTGTTTCCGTTCCAGCAGCACCAGCCCTCCGGCCAACACTAGAACCATAGCCGCCAATTGCGGTCCATCCAGCGCACCGTCCAGCATCGAGCCACGGCCCTCTGTGTCGCGCCACAATTCGGTGATGAAGACAACCACACCCGTCCCCATCAAGCCCATCCCTGCCAGGTCGCCGGGCCGCCCAATCGCCGGTTGCCACACCAGCAGAAAGATCGAAAGGGTCAGAAAAGCCAGCGCCGCGTAGGCCTGCACCGGATGCAGCGGAACGCCAAGCGGAGTGCCGCTCCAGATTGCGGCCAACGCGTGGTTATAGGTCACCGCCCAGCGAACCGTGGTCTCAGTCCCATACCCTGACCCAGCCAACAGCGCGCCCAGTTGTTCGTAGGCCAGCCCCAGGGCCAGCGGCGCGGCCAGCACGTCGGCGGTCGCCCCGAAAGGCATCTGGTGCTGTCGCGCGTAGAGCGCCGCAACCCCCGCGCCCGCCAGCGCGCCCAAAGCCAATAGCAGTGGATGATGCACCATCGACAGCATCAGCAGCCAACCCGGATGCTGGCGCAGGTTGCTCAGGTTCACGGCCACCAGCAACAGCCGCTGGGCTATCAGCGCTGCAAACAGAGACAGGACGCACAGGTTCCACACCTGCCCGGCATCGAGGCCGGCAATGCGCGCAGTGCGCTGGGCAAGGAACAGCGCCAGCAAAACCCCGACAGCTACCGAAGCGCCATAAGACGGGATATAAATTGCGCCGATGTGGAAGAGAACTGGATGCACCAAAGCAAGAATACGGCATTCGCCTTATCCGGTGCAGCCGCGATGCAAATTTGCAGGGAAGGTAGAATCCGACCCACTGGGCCGTGGTTGATGCGCCGGTGAACCCTTCCTAGGAAGGTGGAGCTCTCCGCGGTTCATTAGGCATTCCGGACTGGCGGACACGGCACACAGAACCGATTGTCGAGTTGAGCCCCTGTTCAATGAATGTTGGTTCAACCAGCGTTGATCGCCCACCTGCTTTGCAGGCCGGTTTCTATTGCGGATAGTATGGGGAGCGGCGAGAAAATGCAAGTCTTGTGCGAGCTGAGCACGGTGTGCTACCGTCTTTTGCCCCGTTTTGGGAGCAGTCGGCCCAAATTGAAAAAGACTTTCTACGAACCTGTCTTGCGCTCTTCCTCCAGCACCTCGTCCAGCAGCCCGCGCAGGCTCGCAGCGCGCGCGTGGCCCTGCAGCGGATCCGCCGAAGCTGCCTGTGACAATTCATCGGCAAGGTTCAGCGCCGCCAGCACGGCCACCCGCAGCGAGTCCACGGTGCGGCCCTGCGCTGCCACTGCGCGCATCTTCGCGTCCACCCGCGCAGCCAGTTCGCGGATATGTTCCACGTCTTGCCCGGAGAGGTGATACGTCTGATCGTAGATGTCAACCGTAACGTAACCGGTTGCGTTGCGGGCTTGTTCCTCCGCCATGCCGTCCCTCACAATTCCAGTGTGTCGAGTTGAGCCAACAGGCGTTCCACGCGTTGGCGCACATGGTCGCGCTCGCTTCGAAGCACGTGCAGTTCCTTCTCGAGTTCTGCGATGCGCGGCCCCTGCTCCTGCAGTTGGGCTTCGGCCTGGGTAGCGCGCTCTTCGGCCGCGGCGCGTTCCTGGCGCGCTCGCTTCACCATATCCACCGCTCGCAGAATGCGGTCCTCAAGAGCCTTGAAATCGTTCGCGCTCAAAGCCAGTGATCCCGGCTCCGGCGTCTGGGTCCCTGCCGGCGATTGCTCCTCCGCTCCAGCTTCCCAAAATGTTTCTGACATGCGGAAATCCTCCGCGCTAATGCGCCTTATTCGTGTAAGTATAGCGCCGATCGAATCTCTAGAGCCTGTTATGAACTTTCCCGCCCACGCGAAAGTTCATAACAGGCTCTAGGTCCGCAGCCGCGCGCCCGCCTTGCCAACAGCCGCCACCACCTGCGCCTGAAAGCTCTGCAACTCTTCTTCGCGCAGCGTGCGGTCCTGGGCCTGGAAAGTCGCGCCCATCAGCAGCGAGTATTCGCGCTCGCCCAGCTTGCGATCGCGAAACACCTCGCGCACCCGCCACTCCACCAGCTCCGGAATCCGCAATCCACCCATCGCCCCATCGATCTCTTCCCACGCGATGCCCTCATCCAGCACCAGAGAAAAATCGCGCCGCACCGGCTGGAAGCGCGAGATCTCCCGCGCCGCGGGTTTGCGCAACGGCAGCTTGTAGAGCCGGTCCAGATAAAGCTCGCCAACAATGACCTGTTCCTTCAATTTGCGTGCCGAGGCCGCTTGCGGATGGAGTTGTCCAAACCACCCCACCGTCGCGCCTTCCACAACCACCCGCGCCGCACGATAAGGATGCAGCCACTCCGGCGTCATCCCCGCCTCGGCAGGGAAGCGGTCGAAGTACGCGCTCCGTGCCTGGAAGCGCGCCAGCACTTGTTCCACCACGCCCTTCACATCGTGAAAATCAATCGCCCGCGCAGCGTGCAACGCGCCCTGCTCCGGAAAACTGCCCATCGCGCCGAATGCAATCGCGGGCCGCTCCTCAACTTTTTCTGTTGTTCCACTAAAAACCGTTCCCAACTCAAACAGCCTTACGTCGCTCACATCGCGGTGCAGATTACCGGCAATCATGTTCAGCATGCCCGGCACCAGCGACGGCCGCAGCACGCCGGCCTCCTCGCTCAGCGGGTTGCCCAGCGGCACCACCAGCCCCGGCTGCGGCGCCGTCAATGCAGCCTCCGCCGCCGAGCAGAAGGTGCTCGCAATCGCCTCGTGAAATCCCGCCGCAAGCAGCGTGCTCCGCACAGAAGCCTCGCTTTCGGCACACGGCAGCGCCCGCACGCCCGCGCCAAACGCAGGCAGCGTATTCGCAAAGCCGTTGTAGCCGTAAACCCGCGCTACCTCTTCAATCAGATCGATCTCGCGCTCCAGATCCAGCCGCCAACTCGGCAGCGTCACCTGCCACGCCGCCTGCTGTCCCGCTAGTCCGCATCCCAGCGCCACAAGCACGCCCTCGACCGTCGCGGCCGTAATGCCTTCTTCGTCCACCGTCTTGCCCAGAATCCTCTGCACTTCGCTCAGCGCCAGTGCAATCGGCTTGCGCTGTGCTGTGCGCGCTTCCATTGCGGCCACACGCACGTCAACCAGCTCGCCCTCAATTGAACCGCCGTTGGCAAGCAGAATGCTGCTCACAATCGCCGAGGCAACCGGCGCAGCGTTGAAGTCGGCTCCTCGCTCAAAGCGATGGCTCGCGTCGGTATGCAGTCCGTGCCGCCGAGCCGTCCGCCGAACCGCCACCGGATCGAACCACGCCGCCTCTACCAGCACGTTCGTAGTCTCCGGCGTAATCATCGTGTCCCAGCCGCCCATCACCCCGGCCAGCCCCAGAGCCTTCACATGGTCGGCGACAACCAGATCCTCAGCGTCAAGCGTCCGCTCAATGCCGTCCAGCGTCTTCAGCTTTTCGCCCTTCTTCGCCCGCCGCACCACAATCCCGCCCTCAATCTTGTCCAGGTCGAAAGCGTGCGTTGGCTGCCCCATCGCCAGCCACGCAAAGTTGGTCGCGTCCACGGCATTCGAAATCATCTTCTGTTCGAGCAACGCAAAATAAGCCGCCACTTCCGCGCCCGCGAACCAGTTTTTCGACTCGCCGATCTTTACCCCGCGCAGCACGCGCGCCGTAAATCGCCCGCAAGCGTCTTCTGCCTCAATCTTGACGGAGAAAGGCGTCTTCGCCGGTTGAACCGCCGCCAGCGGAAAATCAAGCTCCGTCAGCCCCAGCCCATAAATCGCCGCCGCCTCGCGCGACACGCCGTAGTGGTTCATCGCATCCACGCGGTTGGTCGTAATGTCCATCTCGAACAGCGATCCATTCCCCGCGCCGAGATCGTAAATCCCCTCAACCGCAATTCCGCGCAGCGTCAAGTCTTCCGCCAGACGCGCATCGTCCACCGGCAGTCCAGGCAAATAACTGCGAAGCCATTTTGTAAGTATCTTCATTCAGAACCCTTAATCCTGATTCAACAAACAGGCTTCATATCAAACAAACTGACTGAGGAAGCGCATATCGCCCGAGTAAAAGCTGCCGATCTCGCTGATCCCGTATTTCATCATCGCGATCCGCTCCACGCCCATGCCAAACGCAAATCCGGAAATCTTCTGCGGATCGTAAGCCCGCTGCTTCTCCGCAGCAAACGCAAACACCGCCGGGTCCACCATCCCGCAACCAAGCAGCTCAATCCACCCCGAGTTCTTGCATTTCCGGCAGCCCTTGCCGCCACAGAAAATGCAACTGATCTGCACGTCCGCGCTCGGCTCGGTAAACGGAAAAAACGAAGGGAAGAACCGCGTCTTCACCGCCGAACCAAACAGCGCCTTCATGGCGTGGTCAAGCGTGCCCTTCAAATCGCTGAAGGTAATGTTCGTGTCCACGCAGAGCCCTTCCACCTGGTGAAAGATCGGCGAGTGCGTCGCGTCCGCCGCGTCGTTCCTGTGCACCTTGCCCGGAATCACGATCCGCACCGGCGGCGGTTGCAACTCCATCGTCCGCATCTGCACGGGCGAGGTATGCGTGCGCAGCAGCAGCCTGTCGCGCTGCGCCCTCCGCTCCTGGTTCGCCACCACCAGCGTGTCCTGCGTATCGCGTGCCGGATGCCCCGGCGGAAAGTTCATGCACTCGAAGTTGTAGAAGTCAGTCTCAACCTCCGGCCCCACACCCACCGAGTAGCCCAGCGCCGCGAACACGCTCGTAATCTCATTCAGCGTCCGCGTAATCGGATGCTCGGCCCCAACCAACCTCTGTGTGCCCGGCAGAGTTATATCGATGGCCTCAGCCGCCAGCGCGGCGTCCGTCGGCCCAGCGCCCAGCGCCGCGTCCAGCAGGGCCTCAACGGTCGCTTTCAACGCGTTGAAGCGCACGCCCAGCGCCTTTTTCGCCTCCGCCGGCGCAGCCTTCAGCCAGCGCCCGGAAACTTCGTTCAGCCGGCCCTGCTTGCGGCCCAGCCACTCCAGGCGAAAGGCCTCCACAGCCTCAGCGCTGTCAAGCGACCGCGCCGCGTCACTGGCCTGCTTCTCCAGCACTGCGAAAGCTTTGTCGAGCGAGGCCTCGTCAAATGCCGTCAAATTGGGAATCGTTTCGTTCGTCATGCGTAAAGGTCAGGATAAATCATTGCATCGAGCACGATTGCATGGAATAGCCGCGCGTGCCCTTGTGCCTAATCCATCGTCGCGGCGAATACTCAGCGGACAAGCCAGCCTTTATTTCTGCCCGCACGCAAAACGGCCCGGAGCCTGGCTCCGGGCCGTTTGATTTTAAGCCTGTTTCGCTCTTACGCTGCCTTGGCTGCAGCCTGCGCCGCCATGGCCTGCTCGGCCAGCTTGGTAAAGCCCGCCGCGTCCTTCACGGCAATGTCCGCCAGAATCTTGCGATCCAGCTCAATTCCAGCCTTCTTCAGTCCATTAATGAACTGCGAGTAGCTGGTGCCGTTCAGTTTGGCGGCGGCAGAGATGCGGACAATCCACAGCGAACGGAACTGGCGCTTCTTCTGCTTGCGGCCTGTATAGGCAAACTTCAGGCCACGCTCTACGGCTTCCTGCGCTGCCTGGTAGAGTTTCGATTTCGTAAGGAAGTAACCACTCGCACGTTTAAGAATCTTTTTGCGGCGGTCACTCCGCTTCGTACTGCGTTTTACGCGGGGCATTGGGTATTCTCCATTTTGCGTTCGTTGGTCATCGCGGCTGGAGGCAGGAAGCGCAACCCGTAGGCAGCACGTTAAACCTCTTCACTCGCTCATTCAAGCCTGAATCTCTCGCCGGCTGTAAACGCGTTTCGCATCCGGCGGGGGCCAAGTTCTGTCTCGGCCCGTCACTAGCAGCGGCACGAACCCAATCCAAAGGTCCGCTCCACCGCAGGTGGCTCAGGCGTAGGGGATCATGCGCGCTACCTTCGCGTAGTCGCCATCGGAAACAAGCACGGTACGGCCCAGCTTGCGCTTCACTTTTGGCGATTTCGACGTAAGGATGTGACGCGTCTTCGTCTGGCCACGCTTGATCTTGCCGGTGCCAGTCTTGCTGAAGCGCTTCTTCGCGCCCGTATGGGTCTTCAACTTGGGCATGTTCTTCTCGTTTTGGACCGGGTTGACCCCGCCCCAATTGCCTTGTGAGACAGGGACTTCCCCGCGCTCTACAGGCTCAACCCAGTATACCGCAACTCCCGTTTCAGGGCCATCCCAGCCCGCCGGAACGCCTATTCCGACGGATCCTCCGCCGTAAACGCCGAGCAGCACGGCTTTTCCGTCGCGTGGAAGTTCATGATTTCCAGCCGCGTTCCGTCCGGATCGTATAGATTCAGCTGATACTTGCCGTCTTTGCCAACCTTGGGAGCCGCGTCGTGCCGCCCTTCCAGCCGGTGCTCGGCTTCCAACTTCTTGAAGGTCTCCGGCACGGAGACCTCGCCGATCGACACGTGATTTAGCACGCCTAGATGCTGCTGCGTCATGCCGGCCGGAATGCCCGTCCCCGGCCCGCCGTCCATCATGTATTCAATCCAGTAGTGCCCGTCCGGAACCTGCTCGCTCACCCAGTCAATCTTGGTGTCCTTCATGCCCCCAAACCAGTAAGGGCGAAACCCTAGTATCGCGCGATAGAAAGCGTCTTCCGCATCGCGGCTATGCACCAGGAACCCCACATGGATAATGCGATGGCCTATCGCATTCGGCGCAACCACAGCCTTCGGGTGCAGCGGCGGTTCAATAAACTCAACCCTGTTGCCCTCCGGGTCCAGAACCATGAACCACCGGCTCCCGTCAGCGCCCTTGTCAACTTTTGCTGGAGTCTTCCACGCCTTCGCCGCCAGGTACTTGCGCATCCCCTCCGCGCTCGAAGTAATAAACGCCACGTGGTCCAGCCGGTTAATCCCCGCGTCGGCCGGCAGCGGCAGCACTTCGATAAACTGCGTGGCCGTCAGCGCGTAGCGCACCCCCCGCGGATTCTCCGGATCAGGCACCTTTACCGCCCCCGCTACCTCGCGGTAATAGTGGTCCGTTGCCGCCATATCGGCTGCATAGACGGCTATGTGAGAGACACCGGTAATCTTTGGCCGCACCGGTGCGGTCTGGGCAGCGGCGGTCAGGGTCATGGCGGCAACTAGAACCGCGGAGAGAAAGTTTCTATGCATCCTGCACCTCGAAAATCTATGGCCTGACAACAATAAATCGCTTCACCGCCGCGCGCAAACAGAAAAGCCCCGGCCAATCGATTCGGCCAGGACTTTTCACTGCATGTCAGCAACCCGATCGCGCCTGTCTACTTGTATTGCGCCGCGAACGCGTCCGCTTCCTTGTTCAGTTCCTCCGCCGTCGCCGCGTGCGTATAAAACACAATGCGATAACGGAAGGTCGCCGATTGCCCCTTCTCAAGCGTGAAGTTCATCGGCGGCTCTTTCTTGTTGAAGACGCTGATCCCCAGCGGATTCGCCGCGAACAGCCCATACCCACGCGCGTGCCAGGTAGTCGGATACCCAGGGTTCTTCGGTTCATCGAAGATCGCGATCGTCGCCGTATGACCGTCCTTGTTGTGTCCGGTCAAAGAACACCAGCGCCCGCGCGTCGACCACACCGCATCGCCCTTTACTCCTTCGCTCGTCAGGTACTCGCCCGTTGCGTCCGGAGAGGCAGAGGCCGTCTTCGTTTGCACGCCGTGCGAGTCCGTGTAAACGCCCCCGCCCGCCGTCGGAGATTCAAGCCAGCTCGCAACTCGCAGCCCGAGCATTCCGTCCTTCTCATCCTCGAACACAACGTGATCCAGGGCCTTCAGGGTCGCAATCCGGTCGATCACACGCGCGCCCCGATCACCCTTGATGCGCGAGAAAACAAAGTGCGTCGTTTCCTCCAGAATCGGGTGATCGTTGCCGTCAATCCACGTCGAAAGAGTCGTCAACTCGCCCCGGTTAGGCCCGCTCGACGTCGACAGAATCTTGTCGAAGACAATCGTACCCATCTTGGCATGGTTTGCGGGCTTGATGGCTTCCGAGTTGTTCCAGAAATCGAAATTGTTGACCCGCGCATAATTGAACCAGAGCCCCACGTGATGAGGATGATCGGACCGTTCGCCCGGCCGCGGCGGAAACCCGCGTGTCAGCGTCACCCCGTCCGCATCGATAATCGGATAGAGCACAGGTTTCTTCAGCGTCGTCGGCCAGATGTACGACGTAAACGCTTTGCCGTCGATCGTGATGTCCACGCGGCGCTGGGCCTGGTCGGCAATCACCTCAATACCCTTGCCGGGCGTCGCGGCGAGGGCGCTCGCCGCCAGCATCGAGCCGGCGGCAAGCAACCCAAGAACTGCAAAATTATGCATAAACCTTCCCTCCCGCCATCACCTGCTGGGTCTTGTCGTCGAATGTCACCTTCTCGCCAGTCTTGATCGCGGCCACATTCATGCACAGCGCAATCGAGTGGCTATATCCCGCTTCGATTGACGCGTTCGGCGTCTTCCGCGACCGTACGCATTCCATCCAGTTCCGCATGTTCGCCGCAGTCTCCGGGTCGCCGTGTGTGTTGGCGTCCGTGCTCACCGCTTCCACCTTTTCAACCAGCGAAGAACTCGGCAGCAGGTTGGCCTTCATGCCCATCTCCGCCGCGCTCCGCGCGGTCAGACCGCCCGTAGGCGTCACCGTTTGGTTGGCCATGTTAATCATCCCGCCGTTCGAGTAGTAAAGCTCCTTCACGCCTCCCGCCGAGTTGGTGAACCGCGACGAGTATTGCACCTGGAAGCCCTTCGTCGGGTCGTCCAGTGGGCCGTAGTCGAACACTGACGTCATCGTGTCCCAATTCATGCGCCCGTCTTTCCACAAATAGATGCCGCCGTTGGCAACGCATGAACGCGGGTGCGGCAGCCCTGTGAACCAATGCACTGTGTCGATCTGGTGGACCAGCCACTGATCCGGAATCCCCGAAGAGAACGGCCAGAAAAGCCGAAACTCAAGATAGTGCCGCGCATCGAAGCGGCCCATGGGCCCATCCACGGTCCGGCCCAGCAAATAGCGCTTCCAGTCTGTGTCTTCTTCCTTCAGCAGCGGCACCTGGTCCGGACGCCGCCAGCGCCCTGGCTGGTTCACGTTCCACGTCATCTCCACCATCACAATGTCGCCAAACGCACCTGATTTAATGTACTCGGCCGCCTTCATGTAGCTCGGCGTAGACCGCCGCTGCGTACCAATCTGCACAATCCTCCCAGTCTTGTGCACCGCGGCGCGGAACATGCGCGCATCCGCCATCGTGTGAGCGGTCGGCTTCTCAACGTAGGCATCGCGCCCCGCGTTCACCGCCTCAGTGCCGTGATACGCATGCTGGAAATCGGCCGTGGCAATAATCACCGCATCCACATCCTTGCGCGCATACAGTTCGTCGTTGTTCCGCACCTGGTCGGGCCGGTTCCCGCACAACTTCTCGATGAACCCTGCACCCTCATCGCGCCGCCGGCTCCAAATGTCGCTCACCGCCGTGATCTGGAAGTTCAATTCCTGTGCGCTCTTTTGAAATGCAGGAAGATCCCCACCCTTCATGCGATCGCCGCAGCCCACGATGCCGACGTTCACGCGATCGTTCGCGCCCTTGATCGCGGCGTAGCTGCGAGCGCTCGATGCAAATGCGGTCGCGGCCAGTGCCGCGCCGCCAGCCTTCAAAAAATCCCTGCGATTGTTTTCAATCAATGCCATGAACGGACCCTCCCAGTGGTCGGTTGAAGATGTGAACTTGAGATGCGGAAACCGGACTTCAAAAAAGGTGAAGCGAAGCATGTCCGATTCGCGTGCCTTTAGGGATGCCCGCCATCGGAACACCCATGGTCAGACCACAAGCCTACCGCAGTCAAGCCCCAAGTGAAGTTTTTTTGAGGCCAGCGATTCCGGCCCTGGAGAGGCCATCGAAAAGTGCCTTGGATGGAGGGGATTTGCTGCAGAGGTTGAGCGACGTATTTCTGCGGATTGGAATCGGATCATCTCGTTCGGTCACCCCGTCCGTCGGTATGTGCGGCGAACGGGGTAAACCTGTTGGAAAGTGAAAAGCCGGAAGTCTAGAAGGAGACCTTGATGCTCCCCTGGAAGACTCGGGCTGCGTTGGTGGTGGACGACACCTGACCAAAGGTCGACGACGTCAGGGACGAGGTTGGATTGCTGAAGTTCGGATGGTTCAGAACGTTGAATGCTTCCAGACGCAAGGTCGTATTCAACCTCTCGTAGATCGGGAAGGTCCGGGAGATCTGAGCATCGAACTGCAACTGTTTGGGACCGCGGAAAGCGTTCCTGCCAATGTTTCCATACGTCCCTATCGCAGGGCAGCCGGCAGTCACGTTGCCAGGGCAGATCTGAGCGAAGGCCGCCGGGTTGAGGTATTCGCGGTTGGCTACACCAGTCCCGCTCTTGAATTTCACTTCCGCGTACGGGCTCACTCCCGCCACCAGGTTGGGGCGGTCGTTGCCAATATCGGTCAGGGAGTTATCTGCTCCGGCGGTTACGTTGACGGGTGAGCCGGTCGTGATGTGCACCAGCGGAGCGAATGTCCAGTCATTGATCACGGCCTTCGCCAGCCTGTTGAAGCTGGTGAAGTGGCTATTGGTCACAATCGAGATATTCTCAATGTGCCGGTAGTCCGAACCGCAGGGACCGTAATCCAAGCCGGGGTTGTTGGGGTTCTCTACGGTTGTGCTGGCCAAATCGCCCTGCGCATCTTCGATGTTCAGGCACTTCGACCAGGTCCAGTTCGCCAGCAGGCTGAAGGTGGATGAAAGACGATGGTTAAGCGAGGCAACCAGGCCATTGTAGTTGGCCGTCGCCGAATCACCAACAAGCACTGAGCCGCCGCCGCCGCCAGAAAGCTGGTTGCCTTGCGCCGGATTCGCGATGGTGAGTTTGAAACGCGAGGTCTGGTTCTTGGTGGTGGAGCAAGGAGTTCCAGCCGCGCCGGGCTTAACTGCGGCCGGCCCCGTGGTCACGATACCAGTGCAGCCGGTCCCGCCCGCTCCCCATACGCCGGGGATGTAAATCGCCGGGCTAAGCGGAGAGCCAATCGGATTGTGTCGTGTCGTGTTTCCGATGTAGTCCAGTTGCGCCTGCCAGCCGTGCCCGAACTGATGCTGCACGCTCATGGTCCACTGGATGGTGTAAGCAGCGTGGAACTGCGCGGGCAATACGATGTACTGCGACTGGGCAAAGAACTGCGCCTGAGCCGGCGTCGGAACAGCAGGCTGAGGGAACGGACTCGTGGTAATAGAGCCCACCGACCACGGCGACGTAAAGCTGATCGGACCCGTTGACGATGTCTGCGTCTGCGAGATGGCAGTCGCGAACGGCGGGTTCTGCTGGTTACGCTGGCCCGTGAAGAAGTTCGGATTGTCGAACATCAGTGCGCCGCCCACACGAAGCACCGTCTTGCCGTTGCCTCCCGGATCGAACGATGCGCCAAAGTTCGGAGAGAACTGCAGATAGGAGTTCTTGGTGAACTGCTTGGTCACGCCCGGATCGCCGTAGTACATGATTCCCGCCGGTGCATTGGGATAGACCTTGCTCGCCGTGTTGGAAAGGAAGTTGGCCATGTTGAACTCGAGGCCGCGGTTGAAATAATCGTGCGGCATCACATTAGGGCCCCAGCGCAGGCCGCCGGTCAGGGTCAGCCGCGAGCTGGCATGGTAAGTGTCCTGGGCGTAAAGGTTGGGAATCGGCCCGCGCAGCGCGTTCTGCTGCTGCTTGCTCTGCTGGAAGGCGCTCAGGGTTCCCTTCAGGAAGTCCAGGCTCTGGTCGCCAATCGTGCTTCCGCCGTTTGGTCCGCTACCGCTATAGGAGCCGTTGAAGGTGAAGTTGCCGTTGCCTTCGTAGGCATTGCCAATATTGAGCTGGTTCTGGACCCATCCTCCTCCAAAGGAGAACTGGTGCTTGCCTCGCACCCACGTAACGTCGTCGCCGATGGAGAGCGTGTTGTCGTTGAAGTGGGAAACCGAGTTCGTGCCGCCGCCAATCGTGAACTTGCCTTCGGAAACTTGCAAGCCGGCCGGCACCGAATAATTCAAATTGATGCCCAAAGCACTTCCATTGATGGCGTTGGCGTTGTATCCGCGGTTGTTAACCCGCCGCAGAATCGTGAGATGGGCCGCGTTTACCAGGTTGGAAGTGATCGTGTAGGCGTCCCCGAGCGTAAACGACTGCACCCGCTCAATATTTCCCGTTTGCGTAGTGACCAGGATGTTGGTCGGAGAGAAGTAGGCCGGGAACTGGTAGCCGTCAACCAGGTACCGGCCGTAGAGGTTCTGCTTGTTACTGACCGTGTAATCAACCCTGGTTACAAACTGGTTGTCAAACAGTTGGTACGGGATGCTGTAGGAGACAAACCCGCAGTTATTTGTATCGTACGCGGAGTTGATCGCGGGCAGATACTTCTGGAGTGCAAGTGCCGACGCATTGTAGGAAGGTGTAGTTGCATACTTGTTTCCAGCCAGCGTTGCGCCGGTAAGGGGGTCCACAAGTTGAATGGGCGCATGAGACGAGTTGCAGGCGTTGCTTCCTGCCACTCCCGGGACGCCATCCGTAACGGAAAAGTCGCCCGCCATGTTCGCCGCCGTGGGCACCTGGGCCTGCGTATTTGCTTGCGCCTGACGAGCTATGGTGCGCTGGTATGCCGCAAACGCAAACATCTTGTCGCGCTTGATCGGACCGCCGAACGTACCGCCAAACTGATTCTGGTGCAGCGAATCGGGCGAGGTGGAGTAGAAGTTGGTGGCGTCGAGATAGTTGTTGCGGATGAACTCGAAAGCCGATCCGTGGAACTGGTTTGTACCCGATTTGGTCACAACGTTCACCAGTCCGCCAACGTGTCCGCCATCCTGCGCGCCAAGAGCCGTCGATTCCACGCTGAACTGGCTCACTGCATCGGGGAAGGGGTACGGCAGGTTGCCGTTCGCCATGTAGTCCTGGTTGTCGCCGCCGTCCAGCCGCCAAAGCGTCGTATTTCCGCCGCCGCCGGCAATCGAAACCGAAATCGTCTGGTAG
The DNA here is from genome assembly GCA_035529815.1 of Occallatibacter sp. Classification (GTDB taxonomy): domain Bacteria; phylum Acidobacteriota; class Terriglobia; order Terriglobales; family Acidobacteriaceae; genus Telmatobacter. The sequence continues at coordinate 79,277 of DATKWA010000038.1, forward strand.
GAGTACTTGCTCCCCGTGAAATCGCCGCCGGGTGCTGCGCTCGATCCGCCGGAAAGCGTAATCAAAGCTGTCATCTGCCGCCCGTTCAGTGGCATTTCGGTCACGGCCGCGCTGTCAATCGTCTGCTTGAACGTCGGATCTTCAGTTTGCAGCGCCAGCCCCTCGGCCTGAACCTCGACCGTTTGTTCTTTGCTGCCGACCGTAAGTGTGGCATTGACGGCAATGCTACTGCCGACTTCAAGGGTAATGCCGGTCTGTTGGTAGCTTTTGAAGCCGGGTGCCGAGATGCCAAGGTTATATTTGCCGATCGGAATGCCAGGGAACAAATAGGCGCCGGCCGAATTGCTTACCGCGCTGCGTTTTACCTGCGTCGCCTGCTCGGTTAGGGTCACCGCTGCGTTCGGGATAACTGCGCCCGTTGAATCCGTTACCGTGCCTTGAATGTTGCCGGTTCCGGCCAATTGCGAGAAACCGTTCGTTGCGAAAAGAAGTCCGGCCATGCAGCAGAAGACCGCTGCCCAGCGTGTAACTAATCCTTGCTCACTAAAGCGTTGTAATTGCATTGAAGCCTCCAAAGTTGTGATTCGATTCCGAAGATGAGCCAACCGATTTTCGGTTGGGAAGTCTTGCCAGGGCTTGCTAGTAAACAGAGAAGTGGTTTTGCGTTGAATTTCAGTCGTTCATGTAGCCCGGTACATGTTTAGCGAGGTCAGTCCACGTCTGTCAAGAGTTTTCTGTAAGTGGCCGATATTTTTCCGGATTTTATCTATTGGAAGCAGGTTTACCCTGGTTGCTAACGTCTGGATCCCTGTCAAAGGTCAGACCTTCAATATGCTCGGGAAACTATGCGTGAGAGGGTATGCTGTCGGGCAAGACTCCGCTCAGATTCAGAGCGCCGAACCTCAACCAACCAGGAATTTCGATTCAAATATTGAC
>DATKWA010000039.1:0-3097 GCA_035529815.1 Occallatibacter sp.
GACTGACGCGGAAATGATTTAGCTGCCTGATACGCGGGAATGAAGCGCTGGGCAGGTCGAGTGGTATGGGCTGTTGGCAACAGTTGACATCCGAATTTCTGAATACTTGCCGACTTGAACGAAGCCGCTGCGGCGGCGGACGCATTCGCGTGTGGCTGACCACCATTTGAGGCTTTTGGGGTAGTTTGGTTCGCAGAGAAGGAGGATTCTCTGTGAACCAACTACGTCAGCTCATGCTTGAGGAGTTGCAGCGCCGCAACTTCGCCGCAACAACCATTCGCACCTACATGCACGGCGTGACGCACTTCAGTCGACACTTTCGTCGTTCACCCGATCAACTTGGCCCGGAGGAGATTCGCAAGTATCAGGCGATGCTACTCACCAAGCTGAAGTACAGTCCAAACACTGTAACCTTGCGGCTGGCGGCTCTGCGTTTCCTCTATATTCACGTGTTGAAGCGGAACTGGAGTATTGCTGAGACACCCTACCCGAAGAAGGTGCGTCACCTTCCTCAGATACTCAGCCAGGAGGAAGTCGCGCGGCTGATCGATGCCGCCGATACCCCCTTTCATCGCATCCTACTGATGACGCTCTATGCCACTGGCGCACGCCGCGCAGAAGCCGCCAACCTGAAGATCAGCGACATCGACAGCCAACGGATGGTGGTTCATATCCGGAAGGGTAAGGGCGGAAGGGATCGTGATGTCATGCTCAGCCCGAAGCTGCTTGAAGAACTGCGTACATACTGGCGCGGACTCAGGCGCAAGCCGAAGGAGTGGCTCTTTCCTGGCAACCGCTGGCATACATCCAGCCACCCGGTAACCACCAAGGTCCTATGGAGTGCCTGCCAGATTGCTGCCGAACGCGCCGGTCTTGAGCACAGGAACATTCATCCGCACACTTTGAGACACTGCTTCGCCACGCATCTTCTCGAAGCCGGTGCCGACCTGCGCACCATCCAGATACTGCTCGGTCACTGTGATCTAGAGGTAACAACCATCTATCTGCATTTGTCGCAGCAGCATCTCAGCGCAACCGCCAGCCCGCTTGATGCACTCACGTTTTCTCCACTGAGAGGACACAAGCACAGTTCATGAGCAGGCCTCTCCTGGAGATGGCCGATATTGTTCGTTGTGCTGGACAGGCTTTCATAGAACGCAGCCACAAGTGGATCAACTGGCAACACCGAAAAGTGTTGCTGGCCATTTTGCGCTGTCGCACTGCTGCGTTGGGCGGACATCGTGACCAATGCACCGGTTGCGGACATACGACGGCCATCTCATACAACTCGTGCAGGAACCGGCATTGCCCTCGGTGTCAGGGCAACGCGCGCCGACGCTGGCTCCAGGCGCGCGAACGGGAACTGCTGCCTACTCGCTATGTACACGCCGTCTTCACCCTGCCGCGGGAGTTGGCCCCGCTCGCATTGCAGAACAAGCGGCTCATCTACAACCTGCTCTTTCACGCCAGCGCGGAGACCTTGCTCGAAGTCGCTCGCGATCCTCGCCATCTCGGCGCCGAGATCGGTTTCTTCAGCGTGCTCCATAGCTGGAATCAGCGCTTGCAGTTTCATCCGCATATCCACTGCGTCATTGCGGCTGGAGGCCTCGCTCCGGATCACTCCCGATGGATCTCTGCCCGCCGCTCCTTTTTTCTGCCCATCGGCGTGCTAAGCCGCGTCTTCCGCGGCAAGTTCGTCGCCGGGCTTCGCCATGCCTTCCGTCAAGGAACGATCCAGTTTCGCGGCAGTCTCTTACCTTTGGCAGAACCGCGAGCCTTTGCCGCATGGCTGCGGATACTGTTCCGTCATGACTGGGTTGTCTATGCCAAACGCCCCTTCGGAGGACCGGAACATGTACTGAACTATCTCGGCGCTTACACCCATCGTGTCGCCATCTCCAACAGCAGACTCATCGCTCTCTCCGACAGCAGCGTAACCTTTCGCTGGCGCGACTCCGCCCATGGCAACAGGAAGAGGCTCATGACTCTGGCAATCGACGAGTTCCTGCGTCGCTTCCTGCTCCACCTGCTGCCGCCCGGCTTCGTGCGCATTCGCAACTTCGGATTCCTCGCCAACCGCAATCGAGCCACGCTGCTGCCACTGTGCTTTCAACTGCTCGGCCGATCAGAGAGAGAAGCGCCTTCGGCGTCGTCAGAGTCCCCCGTCCAGACCCATTCACTCTGGAACTGTCCCGTCTGCGGCGGAACCATGCGCGTTGTCGAACGGCTCTCCGCCGCGCAACTCCTGCTCCGCTCTCCACCTGAAGCCGATAGGTGCGCAGCATGAACCACTGTTCCCATCCTCGGCCTCAGACCGTGCTTAGGCGCGCATGCAGACCCCTTGTCTCATCTGACTCCGGATGCCCGGTCGGCTATTACTTCACCCCCGGCCCGATGCCTCCCTGCGACCCTTCGACGCTCAAACCCGCTCTCAAAGCCGCGGATCATACTCGTCCCAGCGCCTTGCTTCACCCTCCGCTCCAGAGCAGACCCATTCAAAGTACATAGCCTTCCATCGGGGCGGCTTCCTTCAAGTCGCTGTATCAGAAGCGCCCCTCAGAGAGCGTGCAGATGCGCGATGTTTCGCGGGGCGCTCCAGATACAGCACTAAGACATATCAGTAGTGATCCTTGCGGCGTAAACTGAAGACGATGCTACTTGACGACATCATCGATCTTGCCACCAACACCAGCCAATCGATCACCGTGCTGCTCAGGAAGTGCGTCGTCCTTGCTCATCAGATCAAAAATGACCGGCTCAAGGCGTGGGCCAACAAGGAGCTGAGCGGCTACGGCGACGAAGATGAACTTCCAGACTATCGAGTAGTTTCAGCCACTGCCACAGGACACTTCTCCGGATGGGGTGGATCGCAGGCTACCCTTCCTATCCCTCCGGCAGCCCTTGACAAGAATCATCAGCGGTTCGCAACACAGGTCCATCTCGTTCAGGCAATTGCCACCTATGAGGACGTAGTGAAAACCGCGACGACGGACGGTCAGATCACCGTGGGCTGGCCTCCGAATCTCGTTCTTTACTACCAGAGTAGTATACCTTTTACTGGTCAACAGATGAATCTGATCGCAGCATATCAAGAGAT
>DATKWA010000040.1:0-5412 GCA_035529815.1 Occallatibacter sp.
AAGCTCAGGCCTGCGATGTCGGACTGCGTGAGACGTTCAACTCCGACTTGTTCAGCTTTTGCCTGGACCAGGTCAAATTGGACAACGGGCTCCTCGACCACATCGGAGGCCACGGCCGCGCTCGACTCCCTCTCCGGCTGGGCATCGATAGGGCTGTTGGATGTTAGCTGAACCCGGCCACCGCGAGCTCTCGAGGATACAGGTGACGCCTCCGGTGGCAACTCCACATAGGTGGCGTCCGGCTTCCGAGCACAGCCGCCCGAAACACCAAAGATTGTTAGCACGATTAGGAAAATCAGGACTCGCATACCCTAGTTGCCCCCAGATGAAGACTAAAACACGCAACGCCCTCGTTAGCGGACCAGCCGAGCGACCGGTAGCTTTTAGTTAAAACTTGGTTAAAACCTCGGAATGCGGGTCTGAGCGATCAAGTGCGGCCGCCTGAAACACCCGAGCGTAAGGGACTGCCGAGTGCGGCAGGAAGCGCTATACTTATTAAAACTTTTTTCGGTTTGACGTGGGCACCAAACTCTTTGCGGTTCTATAGATCGGGGAGGAGACACTATGCCGACGTCCCAGATGCCCAGTTATTTCCATCCAGAGATTCGGCACCTCATTGCCTTCGCATTGGAAGACGGGTGGCGGGAGATGAAGACTGACGGGGCTCTCGACCAGCGCCCGGCAAAAAAGCGGCTTGCCTCAAAATGGTTGCACTCGCCGCCATCGCTGAGACAGGCGAAGACCCGATCCGTTCCTCCTGGGCAGCAAATCTCAAGTCCCTCCGCAAAACGTCTGAGGACGCGGCGGACAGGGGCCATTCGAGCGCGCGCGCGTTGGCGGGCCACGGCCGAAGAAATCGCCGTGACCCCAAAGGCCGCGATCCGAGAAAAAATCGGTCCGCGGAGGGCGCCTCAGGCATCATCCCCGCCCAGCCCTCAACCTTCACTCGGGAACATAGATATAGATCGACGCCTGCCCCGTGCTCGAAAGATCGTACGCCGGGCCTACATCCCAGATGGCCCCTGGCTTTTCAGCCGACTCGAGCTCATAGGCGGGCGCAGATGGTGATCGAACCGGAGACCGTTTGGCTTTCGTCGATTGGAGTGGCTCGCTTACGAGTAAGGCTCGCGAGATCGAACCGTTGCGCCGTTCCGGCGGCGGGACATCGAGAATGATCTCTTGATCCCGAACGGCGCTTCTCAACGGCTCGATCGCGGCTGCACTCGCTATCACGACCGCAACCAGCGAGAGCACGACGTTAAGCTCGATTTGGCGCGCGTTCATGAGTGCGAAATTAAAGGCCGCAAGTATGAAGATCGGATTTATTGGACAAGCGGCATGACGTCGACTTGGGTACGTTCTTGCCGAAAGGGTTCATGCCAACATGAAAAAGGCCTGCCCATTTGGACAGCGAACATGCGAGCAGGCAAATCAAGGCGTAGGCCACGCCCGGCATCGCACGGAAGCGTCTCGCCCCATCGGCGCTGAATGCGCGGGGCAATCACCTGGGCCGCTGACGAGGTAACAGACTCTTCACTTCTCCCGCTTCAGCATGCTGGCCATGTGTTTGAGATGGACAGTTCACGCTTCGGCATTGCTGGCAAGCCTCTGGCTTCTTGGCTGCACTACGACGACCACGAGCCATCAACCAATGCTAATGTCCCAGCCCCGAAAGGTCGCAAGCGAAGGGCCGCCAAAAAGCTATCTCGAGATGATCAAAGAGTTCAACCCAAGCTTGACGGATCTCGAGCGACAAAAAGCGATCGCCGAACTCCGAAAGGATCGTGCGCGGCAGACCAGCGCGGGATCAGGCCTCAGCGAGCAGCGGTAACATCGACCTTGGGGTCAGCTACTTGAACGGCGGCGCGATCGGTTCCACGACGACTTGCTTCTGGTGATGATGGAAGCAGGCCGAAAGGCCGCATGACGCGATCACAAGAATCGCAAGGCCAAGAATGAAACGCATCTCAGGTCCCCCAAAGACAATAGTTATGATAATAGCGCATTGCGGCGGAAAGGCCGCTTTCCGAAGCAAGATATGGTTAACTCCGGAGTGCGCTAGGATTGTCCTGTTAACCATGCACAAAGGCTCATCGCAGGAGGCGCTTGGCGGCTTCGAAGCAGGTGCGCTATACCCTTCAGCCAGTTGTGCGAGGAGTGCGCTATGAGTTCTATTTCGGATGTCGCCGGCCAGAAGCAGTTAGTTGAGGCCGAGATCTCAAGTCCTTTCGTGTTGAGGAAGGTTCAGTCAAACAAGGCATTGGCCGCGCGACTGGCGCCACATCAAATTAAGGCCGAGGAGGACGGCGGGGACGCCATCAACGACCCCTTGATTCGGGGCCTCAGTCAGCGTTTGCCGTCAACCGGTAGCGCTTGGTCGCTTGAGGACCGTGCAAGATGGCTTCGTACAGCGGCCAGCATTTTCAACCTTGTCTACACTGCGCAGGGCGAAGAGAAGAGAGAGATCACAATCGGAGTTGATGACCGCTGACGCGCCACGCGGAGGCATCTGATTGTCAGTCTTACGCAGTGTGACTGACTAGAGCGACGGCACCGGCGGTCTTACCTCGCCGTTCTGCAATTTCCATCGCGCGGCGACGTCCGGTGCGAAGACCGCAACGACCTCGATCTTTGCTTCTGGCAGGCTGGAGTGCGTGACCGCCCGCGCCGCCTGATCACTATCGTCAATCCATGACAAACCATAGATCGATGGTCGGCCCTCTGCCCCCGGCTTCTCCGTCAAGATACGCTGCACCCGTCCGCCTCGTGCCAGAACTTGATCGACCACCCCCAAAATCCTTTTTTGGTTCGGAATCAGCACATTGTTTTGCAGCTGGCATGTTTTGTGTGACACTTTAATTACCTTATCCCCAGCCCTTCGGACTCATAAACCTAGGGTCAACGTTCCCCCTGTAGTCTTCGAACCTGCCCAATCCACCACAGAAGTGGACGAGTACACAGGAGCAATGCGTCATGAAGGAAATGCCCGTCGCCGCGTGGGTCCGCAGCTATGTCCTCAACCAGCTGGAGAAGGGCCCCGTACGCGTGGCCGATTTGTTTCGAGCGGGGGCGACGGAGTTCGGCTTCACGGCCCACGAGATGAGAGCAGCAGCAGAATACTTCGCCGTGAGCACGCATATAGCGAATGGCGAACTATATTGGACCCGACCGAGCAATCTGTCCGCCATCTGGTGGGCCAAGCCCCCCGCGCCCCACTCTCTCAGCCGATGCAAGCACACCGCCTAGTTAAACCTCTCTCTAACTCACAGACGCTGAGCCCTCGCTCCTCTTGAGCGCACAGCTATCTCTTTGCACGAGATCCTTCCGTTCGTGCCTCCGGAGGCATTCGGGCCGGCCGCTCTGGGGATTCGCCCGCCGACGTGTTGGCATCCACCATTGCTTAAGGAGAAGGTGAGAGTCTTCGTCTGCTAAGTACAGCAGCATATCGAGCAATGGTGTCGAGGAGAGAAGCAGAGAATGGCGGCCCTACCAGAAGTTTTTCGTCGAGCGATGGAGCTCAGTCTCCAAAACGCACGACAAGGCGTAGAGATGTTGTTGACGGCCAATGAAAAGGCCTGGACTGCCACCGGGGCGCCGCAAAGTTCCATACCAGCTCTCGTCCAGGAGATGACGAAACTGGCCAGGAGCAACCTCGATGCCAATTTTCGCGCGGCACAGCAACTGACCAACGCTAGCAGTGGCGAGGAGGCCTTGCGCTTGTATATGGAGTACTTGCAAGAGCGCCAAACGGCATTCACGCGCCAACTCCACGAGCTAGGACGTGTGTCCAGAGCCGACAATAACGACGCATCTCACGGATCGCAGGCCGCCCCGTCCATGCAATCGTCCGCTTCTTTCGAAGCGATTACGCCCGAAGCTGCCCCTGTAACGGCGCGCGAGCAGAGCCCCAACCAGAGCCAAAAGAGAAACAAGGAAAAGGCGAGGCAGACAGCTAGATCAACGGCCGCTGCTAGTGCTGCCGGCGGAGGTCCTCCAGAGGGGCGGACCGCTGCGGCGCAAATCTCTTCTCAAACCCGATCGGCCAAAGTGCAAAAGACTGCCAACGGTTCCCGCGCGAAGGCTCCGACGGGTAAGAAGTCTGCGCCGGGTAAGTCGCCAAGGCAGAGGAAGTCTTGAGCGCAGAGCACTCTTGCTGGCGGAGAGACCGGATCCGGAATCCTACTTGTGATGTTCTCTGGACCTAGGATCCGGACACCCAGCTTCCCAGTCTAGTCCAGAAGGATGACTCCGGGTCCTCCGTGGCGAGACTGTCGACGAACTCAGTCGTGACGGTGTCGAGGCTATCCGTGTCCGAGGGATGCTGTCGGCAAGGGACATGTAGAGAGCATAAAACCAGCCGGTTTGTCGTCATCGCGGACCTTTAGCCAAAGCGCGCTCGCGCTCAATCAGGCGAACCTTCTTGCGCTTCTCCAACACATCGAGTTTCCGCTCCGACGAAGACGGGCCTTTCGGAACAGCAACCAACGCCGAAAGGGCAAGCTGCAAAACTCGCAAAAACGCACCTGTCTCTGAGGCTTGAGTCCGCTTTTGCTTTTGGGGCAGGCCGGAACTCAGCTCGCAAAAAGTTTGAGTGACCGGTGCCAATTCGCTGCGCGCGAAATGAGCTGGGATTTCTTCAAAACCCGCGTGAGCAAGAACGTTACGGATTCGCGATTGAACACGCTCGAAAGGAAGTTGCGGACTGGTCTCGCTGGCAAAGCTTCTGAAAGTCTCCCCAACGAACACCTCTGATCAGGCGCTAAAGGGAGGCAGGGTCGCCGATTGGCCGTACGCGCTGGCGCTGCGTCCACTCTAGAAAGATCTCGGAAACCATCTCAAAGAAAATAAGTGCGCCGATGAGGGTCGCTTACGTGATCTTTAGCGTGCCTCTCCAGATTAGCGCCGTGAACAGGCATCAACACATCATGGCCTTAAGCCTCGCGGCCGTACTTCTCGTTGCTGTGCTTGCGACGGCAGCCAAAAGCAACACTGAGGCAACGCCGAGTGCACAGACTGAAATCTCGGTCGTGGCTCCGGCCACCAAGCCACTCCGCGACCGGAGGGTTACCTCTAGAGCGAAGAATTCTTCCCAGCGATCCGCACCAATGGCGCAGGTCCTCGAAAGCCAGCCAACCGTATGGCAGCCCGGTCCAAGCTACGATCTTGACCTCACCAGCCAAGCGTCCATCTACGTCTTATACACCCCGCGCTGAAGCCCCGAGGCGCAAGCACTCGTCCGCTCCTTTGGCGGGCTCTGATACGCTCTAAGGGATTGTCTTCATAGGAGCGGGCGGGATCGTCAAGCGCCCCTTCCCCTTAGACAGTTTCTTGTTTACGGGGGCGTCCAGGCCCGCGCCGCCCATTCTTTGGCGGACGGCCAACTCTTTTCTTTGGCGGACGGCCAACTCTTTT
>DATKWA010000041.1:0-5514 GCA_035529815.1 Occallatibacter sp.
TGACTGGAGTTCGTCAGCGATTCGCCGCGTTGGAGCCGGTGCTGGATGAGAAATCGCGCCGCTTGCTGGCTGCGGCTGAAAGCAAAGCGTGGGGGCGCGGCGGCATCTCGGCGGTATCCAAAACCACCGGGGTGTCCCGCCAAGTGATCCGGCAAGGACTGCGGGAGTTGGAGCAATCACCCACGCATCCGGCCGGACGCATCCGGCGTCCAGGCGGAGGACGCAAGAGCGCCAGAGAGAAAGATCCGACACTGGTCGCGGATCTGGAGAGGCTGCTCGAACCGGCGATGCGCGGCGATCCGGAGTCCTGCTTGCGCTGGACCAGCAAGAGCGTGCGGAAACTGGCCGCAGAACTGGAGCGCATGGGACATGCAGTGAGCTATCCGGTGGTCGCGGAACTGCTTCACCAAATGGGGTACAGTCTGCAAGCGAACCGCAAGACGAAAGAAGGCGACAGCCATCCTGATCGCAACGCGCAGTTCGAGCATATTCACGCCAGGGTACAGCAATACATGGGCCTGCGGCAGCCCGTGATTTCCGTGGACACCAAGAAGAAGGGTGTGCTGCAGAAGTACGAAAGGGGTTCACTATGAACTAAACCGTACTTTACAGCTGCGTGAAAGATGATGGCAGGCCCATCGGGATCGGCTTTCAGGAGCAGGTCTCAAACCGGTCTGAGCTGCTACGTTCCAGAACGTGGTGGTGAGCGTCGGAAGAAAAGTCCCAGGCGAGACCTGGGGCAGGTGAGTGTCCAAAAGGCGAGCGCAAGCAAACCCACCGATGACGCGTCGTTAAGGTGTCAAGTGTCGTCAAAATCAGGGGTGCTTTCTTCTCCTGAGATGAGTCCGCGGGGAGCCTGATGACCGAGCGGACGGCGACCGGCGTATAGGGGGCGCGAGTTGGACACAGGCTTTTGCGCGGAACTGCAGGAACCAGTTTCCTGATGCCAAGGGAGAAGCACAAGCGGCAAAAACCGCGAGGCCAGAGTACCGAAGCAGGGGACTGGGGCGGATCGCCTTGCAGTAGCGATGAAGGCCCTGCAATGGGGCTGGAGCGAAGGGGGCGGGTCAGGTAGTTATGTTTTGCGAAACAACTGGATGACAGGATGACATCGACAGACATAACAGGCAAGCCGTTCAAGATCGAGAAACGGCAAGTGTACGAAGCATATAAAGCGGTCAAATCCAACAAGGGTGCAGCTGGTGTGGATGGGCAGACGCTCGATCAGTTCGATGCCGATCTGGAGGGCAACCTCTACAAGATCTGGAACCGGATGAGTTCGGGCAGCTACTTTCCACCGGCAGTGCGTGCCGTCGCCATTCCCAAAAAGAGTGGCGGCGAGAGGATTTTAGGTGTTCCCACGGTCAGTACAAACTGCACCGGACCGCAGTACGGATTTGGGATGGGCGGAGATCCGACATCCGTTTCATCCGCTTCGAGGCCAGCGCTTCGAAGTACTGAAGAAGCGCCGCATAGCGGGCGTAGATACGTTGATTCTCCGTGAACCCAAGTGCGGCAGTTTCAGCATTGCGCGCGAGTGGACGGACTGGGCCGGACCGTCTGTGTATGGGGCGCTCAGTGTCCCGCCCCGCCGGCTCGAGGCCGAGTCTCTTTTCGAACTGGTTACCCTTCTGGAACATCTGACGAGAGGAGATAAAAAGTGTTGACAACAACCCCTCTAGTCGGTCTACTATCAGACCAGTTATATACGTGGTCTGATGGACATGCAAAAAGAACCCGCTGCCGCACTGCGAAAACGCCGCAACGCTCTTGTGCGTCAACTGCCCCCGCTCAAATCGGTCCTGCGCGGCTCCCTCATCGAGCGATACAAACGATGCGGCAAGCCGGGATGCAAGTGCGCCGACGGGCCTGGACATGGCCCCAAGTATTATCTGTCGGTGAGCTTCCCGGGCCAGCGGCCGCAAATGGATTACGTGCCGCAGGAGGCTTACGGGCAAACAGCGGAGTTTCTCACCAACTATCACCGAAGCCGCGAGATCCTGGAGACGATCTGCGAGATCAACCGCGAACTGCTGCGCCGTCGCGAGACGCTCTAGAGAGGCACTATGAGCGAGTCACCCGCTGCCGTCCCCGCCCGGATCGATGTGGAATTGGGCGGCGTGCTTCTGGCCAATATGCTCGCAGGCTGGCTCGACGACACCCGAGAGAGTTCGTCCACTGTGGAGGCAGCCGATGAATACCACGATCAGCGAGCAACACCTGAGCAAGACCGCCTATGTGTATGTACGTCAGTCGACGCTGGCACAGGTCCGTCACCATCAGGAGAGTACGGAGCGCCAGTATGCTCTGAGAGAAAAGGCCATGGAACTGGGCTGGAGCGATCCGGCGGTTCAGATACTGGATCGGGACCTGGGCAAGTCGGGAGCGCAGATCACAGGGCGGGAGGATTTCAAGACCCTGGTAGCGGAAGTCTCGATGGGGCAGGTGGGCGCAGTTTTTGCGCTGGAGGTTTCGCGACTGGCGCGCTCGAATTTAGACTGGCATCGATTGTTGGAGTTGTGTGCCCTCACCGATACGCTGGTGATCGACGAAGATGGTTGTTACAACCCGGCCGATTTCAACGACGGCCTGCTGTTGGGCTTGAAGGGGACGATGGCCCAGGCCGAACTTCATTTGTTGCGCGGGCGCCTCCTCGGTGGCAAGCTCAATAAAGCCAAGAAAGGGGAGCTGCGTTTCCCCCTGCCGGTTGGGCTTTGCTACGACGAAGAAGGCCGGATCGTTCTGGACCCGGATGAAGAAGTGCAGGGGGCCGTGGCCTTGGTGTTTCGTCTTTTTCGCGAGACAGGTAGCGCCTTCGGCGTGATGCAACGGTTCGCGGAAAGCACGTTGCGATTTCCCAAACGGTCCTACGGTGGAGCGTGGAATGGCAAGCTGATATGGGGGCACCTGACACATAGTCGTGTGCTGGGCATGCTCGAGAACCCGTCCAATGCCGGGATGTATGTCTTTGGTCGTTATCAATATCGCCGTCAGATCAGCCCCTCGGGTGAGGTGCATCAACGGATACACCCAGTCCCTATGACGGACTGGCGCGTCAGTCTGCAAGAGCACCATGAAGGGTACATTCCTTGGGACGAGTACCTGAAAAACCAGGACCGACTGGAGAAGAACCGCACCAATGGCGGAGAAATGATACTGAGCGGTCCAGCACGCGAAGGACTGGCCCTACTCCAAGGGCTACTGGTGTGCGGACACTGCGGCCGAGCGCTCACCGTCCGTTACACCGGCAATGGCGGCATCTATCCCTGCTATCTGTGCAACCGGCTACGCCGCGAAGGCCTGGCCAGCAAAGGCTGTATGAGCTTCCGTTGCGATTTGCTCGATGCCGCCATCGCCGAGCAAGTGCTGCAGGCCCTGCAGCCGGCCGAACTCGAGCTGGCTCTGGCAGCACTGGAGGAGTTGGAAGCGCGGGACCACACCCTCGGACGCCAGTGGCAGATGCGGCTCGAACGCGCCGAGTATGAGGCCGCACTCGCCGAAAGGCGCTATCAGGAAGTTGATCCTTCGCAGCGGCTGGTTGCTGCCACATTGGAACGGCGCTGGAATGCGGCACTGCTGCAACTGGAAGAACTCAGAAAACAAGCTACGGAATTTCAGCGCCAGCAAGCGCGTGTCGCAACCCCGGAGCAGAAGGCGAAAGTCCTCGCCCTGGCCAAGGACCTGCCGCAGTTGTGGCACGCTCCCACCACACAGGCCAAAGACCGCAAGCGGATGCTGCGGCTCCTCATCAAGGACATTACCGTCGAGAAGTCCCCTGTTCCCAAGCAGCTTTTGGTCCACCTTCGATGGCAGGGGAATGCCTGTACCGACCTTACTCTCCAACTCCCGCCTAACATGGCGGATCGGGTGCGTTATCCCGCCGCAATCGTCGATCGCATCCGAGATATGGCTCACCACTTGCACGATGCCGAGATCGCCGACCAACTCCGCCAGGCAGGATGTACCAGTGCCAAAGGCAGACCTTACACGGCAAAGATCATCCAGTGGATCCGCTTCCGCTATCGAATCCCGCCTCCCGCGCTTCAGAAGCCCGAAGAACTGACTGTCCACCAGGTGGCACGACATTTTGGAGTTAGCGAGAACGTGGTCTACTACTGGATCGAGCATGCGCTTTTGCAGGCACGTAAGCTTAACGCCGGATCTCCATACTGGATCACGCTCAACGGAATAGACGAACGGAAGCTTCGAGACTGGGTGCATAATTCAAGCAGAATTCACCCCACATCCTCAACCCTCACAGAGGAAGGTGCATTATGAAACCACTGTCCCCACGGTCGGCGATCGGATCGCGCAGATGGTGGTCAAGCAGCTGATTGAGCCGGATCTGGATTCCGTTTTCCTGCCAGACTCCTACGGCTACCGACCGAGAAAATCGGCTCTGGATGCGGTTGGAGTCACGCGCGAGCGGTGCTGGAAATACGATTGGGTTCTAGAATTCGACATAAGAGGTCTGTTTGATAATCTTCCGCACGATCTGCTTCTAAAAGCGGTTCGGAAGCATGTGAAGTGCAAATGGGCGTTGATCTACATCGAGAGATGGCTGACAGCGCCGATGGAGAAAGATGGGATACTTATAGAGCGAACCCGCGGAACCCCGCAAGGGGGCGTGGTTAGCCCTGTACTTTCCAATCTTTTCCTGCATTACACTTTCGATCTCTGGATGACGCGGACACACCCCGACCTCCCATGGTGTCGGTATGCAGACGACGGGCTGGTGCACTGTCGCAGCGAGTTGGAAGCGCAGGCCCTCAAGGTTGAACTTCAAGCCCGCTTGGCAGAATGTGGCCTGGAGATGCATCCCACCAAAACCAAGATCGTCTATTGCAAGGATGGTAAGCGACAAAGGAGGTACCCGAACGTCACGTTTGACTTCCTCGGATACCAATTCCGACCACGAATGGTCAGAAGTTCTCGGAACAATCAACTGTTCTGTAGCTTCACCCCCGCGGTCAGCCCTGCGGCGCTGAAATCCATACGCTCGACGGTCCGGGACTTGAACATCCGGCAACTAACCCAGCGTCCGCTGGCCGAAATCGCCATGCAGCTCAATCCGCTCCTACGGGGTTGGATCGGCTACTATGGGCGATATAACCGCGCAGAGCTGGAGCCCATACTCCGACACGTCAATCTGACACTCGTGGGATGGGCGATGCGGAAGTTCAAGCGCTTTCAGGGGCGCAAGGTTGGGGCGGCCCACTTCCTTGAGAAGTTGGTTCAGACCCAGCCCGGTCTCTTCGAACACTGGCGTATCGGCATGATCGGCGTGTTCGCTTGATGGGAGCGGTGTGAGGCGAGAGTCTCACGCACCGTTCTGCGAGAGGCTGGCGGCGAAATCCCGCCGGCCTACTCACCAATTGATCGGCAATTATCAGAACCAGGGCCGCCAATGGCGCAAAGCGGCGACGGCGGACAAGGTCAAGGGGCATGATTTTCCCGGCCCCGAGGTGCCCCGCGCTTATCCCTACGGAATCTACGATCTGGGGCGCAACGCCG
>DATKWA010000042.1:0-5875 GCA_035529815.1 Occallatibacter sp.
TCGCCATCGTCGTATTGGGATTCTGGTCGCCGTGGGTTGGGTTTTTAGGGTTGGGATCGCGCCGGCCGCTGCTGGAATGGCTGGCGTTGGAATTGAGCAGGATGGGCCTGTTGAGCTTCACTGTTGCTGCGCCCGCGGTGATCATCCTGGGAGCGCTGTTGGCCGCAATTGGCGCGATACTGCGCGTGTGGGGCGCGGCATACCTTGGCTACGACACAGTGCACCACCACCAGATGCAGGCCGGGCTGGTGATGGCGGACGGTCCCTATCGCTATGTGCGCAATCCGCTCTATCTCGGCGCTTGGTTCATGATGGCCGCCATGGGATTTCTCATGCCGCCCACCGGTGCCATTTTCACAATGGCGCTGCTCACATTTTTTCTCGTCATGACGATTCGGAGCGAAGAGGCGTTTCTTACGGCGCGACTTGGCGAGCCTTACCTGGAATATCTCTCCGCTGTGCCGCGACTGATTCCACGGCTGCGCGGCAGTTTGCCGGCCGCACAACGCAAGCCACACTGGATGGTTGCCTTTCTCACGGAGCTGAATCCGATCGGCGTTTTCATTACGCTCGCGTTTCTCTCATGGAGCTATGACCACATGCTGATGCTCAAAGGAATTCTTATCAGTTTCGGCGTGTCCCTGGTGGTGCGGGCGCTGATGCCTGCGATCAAGCCGGAGACGAACGCAGCGCAGTAGATTAGCGCTGGCTCCTTGTCTTTGGAGATGCGTCCGCGCGAAGCGAGTGGGTGTGGCGGATCGTGCATGGGACTGGTTCATGCCCGGGACGGAAAGAACAAAGGGGAGAAGCCAATGGCTTCTCCCCTTTGTCTGCAGTCTGAAAGAGCTACTTCTTGGGTGGGGCAATGGTGTCCTTGGCGGCCTTGGCCACGCGGAACTTGACCACGGTCTTGGCCTTGATCTTGATGGCCGCGCCGGTCTGGGGGTTGCGGCCGATGCGCGCCTTGCGCTCCGCCTTCACAAGCCGGCCGATGCCGGGGATGACAAAAACGCCATTCTTCTTGGTTTCCTTGATGGCGGTCTCCGCCAGCAGGTCCAGGAAGGCAGCGACTTGCTTGTTGGTGAGTTCGAGCTTCTCGGCGAGCTGCCGTGTAAGAGCGGTCTTGGTGAGTCCTGTTGCCATAGTTTTGATCTCCTTCTTGGCGAGCCCTCGGGGCTGCCTGTGTTGACGGGCTTCCGCCGCGAAATGCGTACCGCATGGAAAGAATCCATCAGGGGTTGCGCGTGCACGAAACCCCTGTATTCATGCGGCCTCGAAGAACCCTGCCGATGGTTACAATGCGGCTTTGGAGTGGCTAAAGTCAATGGCAAAAGCCTGATTTCCACAGTTTTCTTAGGTATTTCTTAGGGTTTCGCCCATTTTAAGCCTATTTTGCCGTGATTTGGCTATATTTGGCCCACCGGATACGCGCAAATTGCGCTGGATGCGTCCATGCGAGAAACCGCCACCGAAGCTTTCTATCTGAGCCCGAAAAGCACTTTTTTCCTGGGCGACTGCGCGGCTGCAATGGGGGTGTTCAACGCATCCACCACGGGCGCGGCGATCTTGAAATTGCGAGTGAGAGTGGCGGCAAAGTTTGGCTTCAGAGCCTCGACGGCGGGCAGCGTGGCGGCAAGTCCCCACTGGCGACAGCGGATGAGGTCCATGCCTGGATGCTCGCTGGGAAATCCTTTGGGAGGGCGGGTGAGAGCGTTGCCCTCGAACTCGGAAAACGTGCTCCGCACTTTTGGGCTTTGGAGCAATTTTTTGAAATCGGCATGGTGATCGAGCAGCCAGTGGCGGATGGCAGCGAGCTGATCCTTCTCTGGCATATAAGCTCCGGCGGCAACGATCACTTCCTTGGCGCTGATGTGGAAGTAGTAGCCGGCGCCTGAGGTCTTTTCCAGGCCCTGATGCGACCACCACGCAGCCACATGGGTTTTGTAGGGCTGCTTGTTGGCGCTGAAGCGCGTGTCGCGGTAGATGCGGAAGAGACACTTCTCCGCGGGCCGCACAAACGCAGGCGCAAAGTCCATCATCGCGTCAGTGACCTTGCGGATGATGGCCAGCATGGGCTCTTTCAGCTCGGCTTCAAAGATGGCCTTGCGCGGCGTGAACCATTCGCGGTCGTTGTGGCGGGCCAGATTGCGGAGAAAGGCGAGGCCCTCGGGACGAAGATGGGCGGCAGTTGGCGTGGAGACGGACTTTGTGGCGCGCGGCATACTGCTGGAAGGTTAGCAAAAATCGCTGACCTCGGGGGCTCCTAACGGTATTGGGAGCTCATCGAGCTTCCATCTATTGAGTCGAGGCAACGTCCTGTGCGGAGAGCCGCGCCACCTTCTCGCGATGCTTGCGAATATAGTGCGCGGCAATGTCGGGATAGAACTCGCGGATGGAGGAGAACATGACATCGCGCATGACCGAGTAGCCGAACTTGCTTGCGAGGACAGGGAAGCTGGTTGCGCTGGGCGGATAGTAATAACGCGAGATCACCTGGGTAAGGACCTTGCCGCCGAGTCCGGCGATGTTGGGCGTCTCGCGGCCTCCGTACGTGCGGGCCACGGCCTGGCGGCTTATGACATAGAGACTGCGGACCACAATGGTGTGCCCTGAGCCAAGCGCGTAGAAGCGCGTGTCCTCGTGGAGAAGGCTGGGCAACAACCAGGCGGAGAGATACGTGCTGTCGGTCTTGTCCAGGAAGCCGCGCCAGGTGTAGGCATAGAACCCGCCCGCGCCCTTGCCCAGGCTGGGGTGCATGTCCATGCCTTCGGCGGTCAGCGAAGTGAGACCCAGAAAAATAAAGGTGGAATAGTCGGTAGCCTGATGGGTGGCAACGATGAAGTCGTATTTCCAGCCGGGAGGGTGGGGCTTGCTGCCGCCGGAGACGGAACGGAAGTTGGGCATGAAGCCGAGTATGCGCTGTGGCTGCTGGCGCTCGAGAGGGATGGGCTTACCCTCGGCGTCCACCGGAGTCTTGGAATCGGGCTGGGGTTGCGCGGTGCTTTGATCGGTGTTCTGCTTTGGCTGGCTGCCCCGGACCGAGTCTCGTGCGAAAGGTGCTGAGTCGAAGGCAGCATAGAGATCGGCCGAGGAAGAATCCTGGTTCAAATTCGCGCTGAGGCTTGCGCTCAGATCGGCGACGAGAACGCTGGCCGTGGAAGGGCTGCTTTGCGATTGGCTTTTCTGCGGCTGTGGTGCATCAACAAGCTGTTTCGATTGGGCGTGGCTACCGACGGCTAGACTCAGGCTGATAAGGGCGACTATTAAGCGCAATTACACCATCCTTGATGTGCAGGGAAGGCTCGTCCTCGGGTAAGAGGTCCAGCGGCCTAAGTTGACTGCATGAATGATTAGATCGGAAAAGCGCGACTAAGGATTACAGATTCCTGCCGGGCGACTGAATTAAGCGGAAAAACTTGCAGTTCGAAGATACGAATCTTTGATTCGTTTGAATGATTCTCTACCTACTATTCTACCGAATTACCTTCAGGGCGCCGCGGAAGAGCCCGTCGAAGTCGGCGGCCAGGGCGGCCTCTTTGGCGATGGCCTGTTCGATGGCTTTTTCGGCGGCAGGGCGCTGGTAGCCTAGGTTGGTCAGCGCCGAAAGCACATCTTCGGCTGCGGGTCCGCGCAGGGCCGATTGCGCCGGCGCGACGGCAAAATCGTCCAGCTTGTCTTTGAGTTCCACCACGAGCCGCTCAGCAAGCTTTTTGCCTACGCCAGGAATGCGCGTCAATTGGGCATGGTCCTGGCCGCGGATAGCTTGCACGGTTCGCTCGGACGAAAGCCCGCTGAGCATTTTGACGGCCAGCTTGGGGCCGACGCCGCTGACAGTAATCAGCCGCTCAAACAGGCGCTTTTCTTCGAGTTCGAGAAAACCGAAGAGAGCAATCTGGTCCTCGCTCACCTGGGTGTGAATGTGCAGCGCGGCCTCAGCGCCCACCGAGGGCAGAGCGGTAAAGGTGGGCACGGAGATGACGACGTCGTAGCCGACGCCGGCAGCCTCGACGATGGCCTGGCCGGGCTGTTTGAAGATGAGCTTGCCGCGCAAGTGAGCGATCATTGTGGGCCTATTGTAGAATCCTCAGCCGCCTGGCGACACGTTCAAAGGTTTCCAGCGCCTCGTCGAGCTGGGCTTTGGTGTGTTCGCTGGTGAGGATAGCGCGGATTCTTGCTTTGCCTTCAGGAACGGTGGGGAAGGCAATGCCGGTGGCCATAACTCCTTCAATAAAGAGCGCCCGGCTGAACTCCATCGCCGTTCGGCCTTCGCCCACGATGATCGGCGTGATGGGCGTCTCAGTGGCTGGCGTGTTGACGCCGCCGGTGTTGAAGCCGATCCGATTGAGTTCGCTCTGGAAGTAGCGGGTGTTCGACCACAGGCGCAGGATACGCTCTGGCTCGCTTTCAAGGATGTCGAAGGCGGCGATGCAGGTGGCCGCAACCGACGGCGGATGTGAGGTGGAAAACAAGAATGGCCTTGCCCGGTGGTAGAGATACTCGATAAGGTCGCGGCTGCCGCAGACATAGCCGCCCAGCGAACCGATGGCCTTTGACAGCGTGCCGACCTGCACGTCGACCTTGCCGTGCATACCAAAATGATCTACTGACCCGCGACCGTGGCTGCCGAGGACGCCTGAGGCGTGGGCGTCGTCCACCATCATGATGGCGCCGTACTGCTCGGCCAGGGCGGCCAGTTTGTCGACCGGGCCAATGTCGCCATCCATCGAGAAGACGCCGTCCGTGATGACTAGCTTCTTGCCGGGTAGGGGGGCGAGTTCCTGAAGGAGTTGCTCGCAGTGGGCTATGTCTTTATGGCGAAAGACCTTGATGGTGGCGCGGGAGAGCCGTGCGCCGTCGATAATGCTGGCGTGGTTGAGCTCATCGGAGAGGATGAAGTCCTCTTTGCCGAGGATGGCGCTTACGGTGCCGGCGTTGGCGGCAAAGCCGCTCTGGAAGACGACACAGGCCTCGACATTTTTGAAGCGGGCAATCTTTTCTTCCAGATCCATGTGGATGCGCATGGTTCCGGCGATGGTGCGCACCGCTCCGGACCCGACGCCAAAGGCGCGCGTGGCATTGACAGCGGCCTCAATCAGCTTGGGGTGGTTGGCGAGGCCCAGGTAGTTGTTGCTGGCCAGGTTAATGACCTGGCGTCCGTCGTAGTGGCAGACCGGCGCTTGCTGGTCTGCCAGGACACGGAGCTTGAAATACGTGCCCTTTTCGCGGAGTTCGTTGAGGGCCGCGGTCAGATGGGCGAGCTGTGGTCGAGGATTGGCCTGAGTCATGGCAATTTACCTCAAAGAAGAAGCATAACGCCGCCCGGCGGCCCGGACTCTCCATTCCGGGTGCTCAGCGTCCAATCCATGGCTGATATTGAAGGACGGGGTTCCAGGTAGCGTCTTGCGGCCTTGCCTCAGAGGAGTCCCGTGCAGACGGCAAGGGTTGACTTAGGGGCGAAACGAGGCGCGCGGGTTGGCCCCACAGCGCCCAAGCCGGATACAATAGACTTCTACGCTTAGGCAGACGGGCAATGCGCGATTGAGCGATACCCGACTCTTCTGGAGATTTGGAGCAGGTGCAAGTGAGAGGCATGAATCGCCGCAGTCTGCGGCTTGAAATGGTTGCAGGACTAGGCGTGGCGCTGCTGGTGCTGTTGCCGGTGGCGGCGAGTGCGCAGAGCGTTGGCACCACGACCACAATGACAGCGCAATCCAGCACATCGGCGGCCTGCTCGCTGACGAGCCTGACTGTGGGTGTGACCAGCGCGCAGGGCGTGCCTGCTGGAACCGTCACGATCAATGATGCGGGCAGTGGCAGCCCGGTTTCCCTAGGCAGCACGACGCTGAACGCCAGCGGCCAGGCCAGTTTTGCTTTC
>DATKWA010000043.1:0-3151 GCA_035529815.1 Occallatibacter sp.
GACGGAATGTGTTTTTCTCTTCCACAGGTGTCAGTCCGGAATCTGGTACTGTTCGGAAATGCTTGAGTGAAAGAGCAGGTAGGCATTGTTGACGACGACCTTCATGCCCGGCGCAAGCCCGCTCTCGATGAAGGTGTCCCAGCCTTCGGTCGGACCCGGTACAACTGCCTGAGGACGATCTCCCTTGGCGGTGTGGACCATTACCCACCACTTGCCCTGGCTCAAAACCAGTGCCCGCGTGGGAACGGCGACCAGCTTACGTGAAGGCAGATTGAGCGTTAGCGTGCCGGACTCGCCGCTGATCCATGGCGCCTTTGCCCCGGTGGGAACCAGGGCGATGGATTCGCCTCCGCCAGCGGCCACCATTCCCGGAATGGAGGCAACCCGAACGGCGACAGGCGCGCTTCCGTCGGCCGGTGTAAAGCTGCCCGTCATTCCGGGCCGCATATCTTTCAGTTCGGTCCCGTAGTAATCGGCTCTCAGCCACAATTGGTTGTCAGGCTGCATTGTGACGACCGGCTGGCCGGCGCTGACCAGTTGACCGTCGGCGCTGTTGAGCGCAAGCACCACGCCGGCGTCCGGCGCCGACAACGTCAACAGCTGACGCGCCGCGTTGAGCCGGGATTGCGCGTTGTCCCAGGCTGTTTGCGCTTGAGCTTCAGTCGCTTCGGCCTGGTGGACTGCTTGCCGGGTGGTCAGGTGAGAAGGCAGTTGTTGACGCTGGATTGCCAGCGACTTCTGAGCGGCATCGAGCTGTGCGCGCGCGCTCCGCACATCGGCCTCGCCCTGCATCAGTAAGGTTTGTATGCCGGGGCCGCTCAGTCGAGCCAATTCCTCTCCCGCGCGTACATGCGCGCCGGGGAGAACCTTCAGCCCCTCAACTACGCCGGTTTCCGCAGCGTCCACCGGCAGAACGCTGATGGGCTCAACCCGGGCGTAGGCAACAAGGTGAGGCGCGACGGCGCGAAGTTGGACGGCGACGGCATCCGCGTCGGATGCCTGGCCGGCGGCAGATGCGGCACCGGCGGCAAACGCAAGCGCCAAAGCCGCTGCAACGGCGCCAGCGAACCAGCGGTGAGGCGCAATGCGCCAAGCACCGAAACATATGAATTTCATAGGAACTCCCACAAGTCGTAGTTCGAGGAAATAGGTGCGCGACTGCACGCACACGAACGCGAGCGAGGGAAAGCGGGAGTTCTAGATGCGGAGGGAGGTGAAACTTAAAGGAGGTGAGAAAAGAAGCAACAGATAGTCGGTTCCATACGAATGCGGCTGGATGGCAGGTGACACACCTCGCAAGAGCCGCATGAGAAGCGAAAAGACGATCTTGGACAGCTGAATGATCAGCAATGCCAAAAGAAGGCACAATGCAATGCACATGCCGATTACAATGAACATGAATTCGGAGTCATGTCCAACGTCGGCAATGCTGTCCCAGCGATCTAATAGCTCGCACAACTGCGAGACAGCCATCAGGAGGATGGCCGCAACTGAGACGAACATGTGGAACCGGCGGTTCACCCGTCCATCGTAACACCACATCCCATAGTGGCCCGCCCGATGTCTCGTTCGCATCGAATCGTAGACCCATGTACACACTCCAAATTGCTGGAACTTTAGCCAATGCAATCACTTGCTTCCAAGGAGACGGAGGGAAAGGGAAGCGGAAGTTCAGCCGCAATGATTGCTGGCCCTGCGACGAGCCCAAAAATTCAATCGGCAAGGCAGCATCAAGATCTGCCTGGTAAATCCGGTTGATGGTCCAGTATTCGTGGGCGGCACCTTCACGGCTCTTCTATGGAGCGAAAGAATACACAAAGAGCCTTGCCGGACTCGATCCTCGATGCGGCGCGGCTACGAACAGCCGGTTCCATACCGGAACAAAGAGACCGGTTCTTGCTCCCACCGACGTGTTGACGTGACCGGTAGTGGCAAGCTCGTTTTGGTCCGAGATGTGAAGGACGTCGATGTAACCTTCTCCTCCGATGACGTAAAGGTTCTTCCGATTTCGGTCGTAGAAGAGATCGTCCGCATCTCCCACGGTGGACGCTCGCGTGATGACGCTGCCGGTATTCGTATCGACGACGAGCAGCAGTGTCGGAATGCGGCAGGCAAGAAACAGACGATGATGTTCTTCATCGAGGGCCATGGGAAAGTTCGCGAGTGCCGCAAGGTTCTTCCATTGGGCGCTCACTTCCTGCTTGCCCCGGTCGACAACCGCGATGCTCCGGTTGCGGGGAAGATTGACGAACAGCCTCTGTCCATCCGCGGTGAGTTGAAACGATTCCGGATGCACCGGAAGCTTCACCGTGCTCTTGACGGCGAGGTCCAAATTGAGTGTCGCGATAGCTCCGCTTCCATAGCCCACCAGGATCAGTTTGCGTTCAGCGTCAAAGCGAAGATTGTCGGCGTCGTCTCCGAGTGTCACTGTCTTTAGCGGTCGCATGGTACGGGCGTCGAAACTCCGAACGGATCCATCCTCTCCGTTCGCAACATAGAGAGTCTGGTTGGCCGGGACATAGAGAACTCCCTGCGGATCTTAGAGCCCTTTGATCTGCGCCACCCTCTGTCCGTGCGCAAAGTCCACCACTTCAACCGAGTCGTTGCCGAGCGCGGAAACAAAAACGCGTTGTCCTCGCACATCGGCCGACAGGTGATCGATGCGCCCTTCCACATTGGGCAGCAAGATTTCTCTCTCCAGACGGAGAACGGGAGCGGTCTGCGCGGCGCTCATGCAACTGGAAAGCGCAAGACTCAACGCGAAGAATACTTTTTGCGAGCACATGCAAAGTCTCCCGTCGAACATTCGTTTCGGTTGTCAAAACTCGTAACCGCTCGAGAATTGTATCTGGCTTGCGTAGAAGGTTTGTATTGGCGAGGCGGATGTCACGCAGGGATCGGAGCTACTTCCGCCGTAAGCGGCTGACTTGGAATTTCTGGACGTTTCCGCTTGGAGTTGTATGTTCGTGCGGAATGCTTTCCGCCAGTTCGAATGAGGGCGCGAAGTCGGCGGCGATCATCTCTGCGCTCGCGCGATAGACGGGCAGGCCGCTGCAGGAGCGCGGGCCGTCGAGCGCGAACGTGGCGACGATCAACACGCCGCCGCTCTTTACGGCATTTGAAGCCAACGCCGCATATGTGGCCCTGTCCG
>DATKWA010000044.1:0-2475 GCA_035529815.1 Occallatibacter sp.
TGCCAAGCGATGATTCAGCAGCGGGGTCTCGTAATCCATACCGCCGCCCACCGTCAGTGTCGGGCCCCAGCGGAACGGGTTGTGGTAAGGACCATCAATCCGCGATGTACCCACCAATCCGTGCACGAAAGGCGTGATTTCGCCCGTCGGATAGCGGAAGATCGGACCAATGGCAAATCCCATGAACCCATCGTTGTTTCCCTGCGTTCCAATATTGCTATTGGTGGTCCGCTGCGTACCCCACTCGTGGAAGTCATATTCAACCTGACCGCCCACGTACTTGTTGAAGAAGTAGGCGCCACTGAACAGCCCGCCCACGTTCACCGCATTGTAGGAGGCTGGAATGATTACGCCATTACCAAGTGGCACCTGTACCGTACCCTTCGGGGCCAGATAGCTATAGCCTGCAAAAATGTCCCACCGCGATGGCGAGTCAGCCGAGGTCCCTTTCGCCGTCTTAGCCGCATTTTGAGCAGCCAGGGCGACGGGCATCGTCGCCACACACATCAAGGCAACTGCCTGACTTACAGATTTCAAAACTCGAGCAAACATGCGTTTCTCCTCCGCACTTAAGCTGAAGTACCCATTCAAACCAAAACTGCACACGAACAACGCTTAGGAGCGAATCGTCTCGCAGCCATTTCAACGTTTACGCATAGGAACAGAACGGAACAAAACTGCCCCTGATACACAAGTAAACCGTATCATAAGACCATTCTGCGAGAACAAAATTATTCGCTTGGTTGCCATGTTCAGCACGACTCAAGTTGCCGCAACTCGACGTGTACGCTGTATTACTTCAGTAACTCTCGCTCGTCAAGCGCGGCATAGGAATGCCTAACCCACATTCAGAGTCTTCAGCAGACTGCGCGGCTCACGCTGGATCTTTTCCTGCAAAAGCGTGATCGCATAAAGAAGCTGCTCCGGACGCGGCGGGCATCCAGGTACATAGACGTCAACCGGAATCACTTGGTTAACTCCCTGCACCAGTGCATAGTTGTTGAAAACTCCGCCCGAGGTTGCGCAGGCCCCCATGGAGATGACCCACTTCGGCTCTGGCATCTGGTCGTAGAGCCGGCGAATCACCGGCGCCATCTTCTTCGACACCCGTCCTGCAATCACCATCAGGTCCGACTGCCGCGGCGAAGGCCGGAAAACCTCCGCACCGAAACGCGCCACATCAAAGCGCGACGCGCCCATGGACATCATTTCAATGGCGCAACAGGCCAGCCCAAAGGTCATGGGCCAGACCGAATTCTTCCGGATCCAGTTCACGGCGTAGTCCAGCGAGGTAAGCAGGATGCCCTCCGGCTCACCCATGCCGTAGTTCACTTCCCGCAGCTTGGCACGATTCGCAACGCTGCTTTCCAGCGCCCCAAACAGATACCGGTCCCGTTCAACTGTTTCCACCATATTGCTACTATACCCCTCTCAGCGTTGAGCGTGGCCTTGTGCGATCAAAGAGTTTTTTAATTCTCTGGCCTCAGGCCCCTGTTTCCTGTTCTCCCGCCGCCTCAATCCGCGCCCACAGCGCGCGCACGCCATAGCCGGTCTTGGCTGAGACAGCCAGAATGTCATCCACTTCCAGCCCCTTCTTCAGGGCCAAAAGATTGCGTGTCCGCTCGTTGCCGCTCAGGCGGTCTGCCTTGGTGGCCACCACGGCAAACGCGCGGTTGGCGGCGCGCAGCCAGTCCAGCAGTTGCTTGTCCTTCGGCTGCGGCGGAATGTTCGAGTCCACCAGGCAGATGCACAGCGACAGCGTAGTCCGCAAAACCAGATACGGCTCAATGAACGCCGGCCACTCCGCCGAAATCGACTTGGAAATCTTCGCGTATCCGTAGCCGGGCAGGTCGGCAAACAGCAGCTTCTGCCGCTGGCTCTGGTTCAACAGGGCAAAAAAGTTGATCGCCCGCGTCCGCCCCGGCGTCTGCGAAACCTTGGCCGCCTTCTCGCCCACCAGCGCATTCAACAGGCTCGATTTGCCCACATTCGAGCGGCCAAGAAAGGCAACCTCCGGCACACTCGGCGCAGGAAACTGCGTCGCCGCCAGGGCCGAAAGCATAAATTGAGTGGTGTAACGCATCGTCTATGCTCCGCCGCACAAGCCTGCTATGCGGACGGAAGAGCCTCCAGCGCAGCACGCGCCTTTTCCAGCAGCAGCCGCGTCTCGGCCTCCTGCTTCTTCAGTCCCTCGACCACATGCGCCGGTGCCTTGGCTAGAAAACCTTCGTTGCCCAGTTGCCGCTCCGCCGCTGCAAGGCCTTTTTCGTACTTGGCGATGTCCTTCGTCAAGCGCTCACGTTCGGCAGCCACGTCGATCTTCCGCTCATACACCACGGCCACGTCGAAAGCCGGTGCGTGGTGCTTCGCGAGGCCTGCACTGATCGCCTCCACAAAGCGTACCTCACTCACGCGCGCCAGCCGCTCGATGATGAGCGGGTTTTCGCGGACCACTGGCTGCCTAGCGGCGTCCAT
>DATKWA010000045.1:0-9747 GCA_035529815.1 Occallatibacter sp.
TGGGCGCACTCCGACGCCGGCCGCTCCCGTGCATCTCGCTCCAGATTCTACTCTGGCAAACATGGTAAGTTCTTATGAACTTACCATGTTTGCGGTCTCTGGTACCTACCCTGACAACTATGGGAACATCTCTGTGAAATAGCGGTCTCCGCGGATCCGTTTCCAGGGCGCTTCTGGCTAGTTGTGCTGGGTACGGCGCGAGGAAATGTCCCGATGTCATGAATGGGTTGTTACGCGGGTGGATTTGCCTGCTCTGGTTGAGCAAGATTATTCGCTGAGCCGCTTTTCTCGAAGGCAGGCGAACTCCCGCGGCAGGTTGGGCGGGAAGATGCGCTTTGCAACTGGCGCGTGCTGCGACGCTTCGCCGGAGTCAATCTAGAAGTGGCGAATCGACTCATCCGGGCTGGCGGCCGGTGGCTCGGCTGCCTTTTCGCCCGAGCGCTCGACGTGGCTCTCCAGCGAGCGGCTCACCATGTCCCGAGAGCCCATGCCGACGGCTAGCGACAACGTCAGCACGATGCCTCCAAAGAGAATCCCGAAGGCCAGATCAACGACGACGCCGCCAATCTCGAGGTGTTCAAGCACCATGGCCGCGGTAAGAACCAGGACCAGCCACTTGACGCCAAGCGAGAGGAATCGCGCGTACTGGAGTTGGGCGTTCACGGCGCCAATCAGCACCGAGCGCGCCAGGAAGCGCGCGATCAGGTTACCGGCGAGCAGCAGGAAAATTGCTCCGACGGCGTGGGTGAGATAGGGCAGAAGCGAGATGGGCAGCATGGCCGCCGCGGCCAACGACGCATCGAAGGCCGATACCCCAATTAGCAGTCCGAGGAGCACGCAGCCCCAGAACGCCGCGCGCCCTGCCAGGGCTGTGGGCGAGGTGGATGGGGTCCACCCAGGGTCCGGGCGGCTGCGCGCGATCCGCGTGTCAAAGTTGGCTGCGGCAAGTACCCACCGCAGCAGCGCGGAAAGCACCATGCCAATCAACGTAAAAATCAACAAGGCAACCACGAAGGCAAGCAGACCCGGCAGAACGGCAACGAGCAGCGACAGCACGCGATTCAGCGAATCATGCAGCGCGTCTGACATGTGATGCCAGGTGGTTGCGTTGTCCTGGTATGACAGATGTGCATCCTGGAGCAGATTCAGCTGGCTCATGGCAACAGGCATTGTTAGCATCGGACTCACTCCTTGATCTTCAGTTCTCGATTCGCGGCACGCTGGACCGGCCGGTCTCGCCCCTCAGAAACCATCCAGAATGGCGCGGGTTGATGAGCCTCTTCATGGATTGAACCTGTCTGGCCAGCGCCAGCGGGAGACGATATAGGGCTTCTCGGCTTCAAACGCCGCGACCACAGTTTCGATATGCCGCTCCGGG
This sequence comes from Occallatibacter sp., assembly GCA_035529815.1. Taxonomy (GTDB): domain Bacteria; phylum Acidobacteriota; class Terriglobia; order Terriglobales; family Acidobacteriaceae; genus Telmatobacter. The sequence goes on from DATKWA010000045.1 coordinate 1,379, forward strand.
CTGACACCCGTAGCCGCTATGTTGATGTGGCTTGCGACCCATGCAAGATAGAGCGGGATCAAAGCGCCAAGCAAATGGCCACGGTTGATGGTACGCAGCCGGTAGGCGAGAAGAAAATCGTACACAATGCGCGCCCACAAGCTTTCAGGCATGCGAAACGATGCACCCTCTGCAACAGAGAGGCGCTTGAGTCCAAGCAGCGTGTTCGGCGGCAAGACCAGCGACCAAATCTCCTGCAGGTTGGAATAGGCAAGGTGAAAGGCCTGCAGCATGGGAGCAATATCGGTGGACGCATCGACCGTTTGTCCAAACCCGTTCAGCGTGGAAGTTCGCGCCTGCGGCGCCTGCCGGGCCCGCTGCCAGAATGCCGCTTTGGCTTCGATATCGGCAAAAAGAGACCCCGCCAACCCGGGAAGAATTGCGTTCAAGTCTGGCTCCGCCGGCTGCGGCAGGACGCGGGCGCCGACATCAATTTCGGAGATTGCAAATCCCGCCACGGCGGCTTCGTTGACCGGCCAAAGAGGGGCGTCGTGCTGGTTGATCGCAGTGAAGCGCTGGCCCACGCCTGCCAGCCTTTCAGCCATGCGCGAAGAGAGTCCAAGATCGATGGCCAGTGGATAGCGTGTACGCGCAGCGAATAACGCACGGGTCAATGGGTACAGAATCGCGGAGTTGACCAGTCCGGCACGCGGCGGCAGATCGTAGCGCGCCACCGCGAGGTCGGTCGAGTTGGCGGTCACAGCTTGCCCAAGCTCGCGCAACGCGGGCAACTCCAGCGAGCCAGCCTCGGGCCCCAGCATCAGAATGGCGCGCGCTCCATGCTCCTGGGCAAGGAGGTGGCCGTTGACGAAGTCGGCCGCGGTCAGCATCCAGGAGGCCTTGCCGACGGGATTGGCGACGATCCTCAGGCCCGGATGAGCCTCCGCCACTAATGGGTCCACCGCTGCAATCACAATGTCTTCCGGCGGAAAGGCAGACGCCAGTTTTGCGATCGCTTCTCCCAGTTGATCTGGCGGCAAGGCGGCCAGCAGCACCAGCAGACTGCAGCCTGTTCGCTCGGAAGGTGAGGTCACATCGAGAATCGGGTTCGTTGTCGCCATTGTTTGGTTCTCTGTGGAACGAAAGCCTCTACAAAGCCAGGATGCCCGCCAGGGGAATGGGCAGCCAGGCGGGGCGATTGTTCAGTTCGTAAAGCAGCTCATAGAGCGCCTTCTCGAACAGGTATGCACTGAGCAGCGATTGTGCCTGCTGCGGCGAGGGCAGAAGCGCTGGATTGACGACCACGGTCGTGCGATAGGCGCGAAGAAACTCGGACGAAACCGCGTTCTGCCAGCAAACTGCCCACGCGGAGAGCCGCTCTCGATCATTCTCCGCGTCGGGGTTCTCCTTCAGGTAGTGATCCAGACCGGAGAATGCGGCGTAAGAAAACGAGCGCAACATGCCGGCTACATCCTTCAGGGGCGACTGCTTCTGGCGGCGTTCGACCATCGTCCGCGCTGGCTCCCCCTCGAAATCGAGCAGCACGAAATCGCCCGCATTTGTTCCCTCTTTGGACACCAGCCCGTGGGTGCGAAGCGTCTGTCCCAGATGATAATCGCCGTGAATGCGAATGCGTTGCCCAGCCGCCTCCACACTTGTAATCGCCCGTGCGCGGCCCAACAGCTCGACGCGCCGCGACAGAAGCAGCGCCGCATGGTCTGTAATGGGGTCTTCGAGAGTCGCGATCTTCTGCTTGAGCGCCTCCAGCGCAGAGACAATCTGCACTTCGATCCGACGGGCATCGCGGGCCAGATCCTCGGCGGTAAACGGCTCGGCTGCGAAGGCTGGATCGTCTGTGGGTGTGGCGAGTGCCAGATGCATCTGGCCCGTGCGGCAGCCAAGCAACGCCGCGGCCTCAAGAGACGCGGCTGCATGTTTGCAGATCTCGCGAGGCAACTCGTACTCTTCGCCAAAGCTGGGTGCTCGCGCCTCAGGCGGCGCAGGCAGGGAGGCCACCGCGGGGAAGAACTCCGCGAGTTGCCCGAGAAACCACTTCCAGCCGTCGCCTTCGTTGCTCACCAGCCCCTGCAGCATCGCCATTGAGGTCTTCTTCCCGTCGCGCTGCATCACGGCAATCTCGCCCATGAACGGAGGAATGTGCTGAAAGCGCGCAACCTCCGTGAGGAAGCGACCGATCTCCACGTCGGGATTCTCTCCCGGTTGAAGCCGGCGGAAGAGTTTAAGGATCAGGTGATCTCCATAGACAATTGACGTGTTCGATTGTTCGGCGGACCCGACGCGCGACGCGAAAAGCCGCGAACGCTCGATGCCTGAAAATGCGCTCGATGCATGGGCTTCAATCCGTCCGTGAAATGTGACGCCGCCGCCTGCCGAAGGTGACTCGCGCGGCTGCAAATGACGTTTCGATGCAGAGCCGTCTCCCTGGTCTGCGCCTGGGGAGTCGCCCGCCGCCTCGCCGCCGGCTGGTGTCGCGCGCGAACCCGCCTCTGCACCAGGTCTGGCCGACGTGCTTTCCAGCGCCAAAGTTGCATTTTTCTCAATCAGCTTCAGGAGGCACTGGCGCACACCTGCCTGAATCGTGGCGTCGTGCAAAACCGCGGTGCCCATTGGAAACGCAAGCGTCGCCAGCACGCTCTGCGGAGCACGCGTGGCAATCTCCTCTGCCTCCGCGCCCATGCTGAACGCCAACGGAAGCTGGTACACGTCCGTCGGACTTCCGGCATAAGCAATCTCAATAAAGAAAAGCGCGGGCGGAACTGTGCCGGTCCCGGAATTGTTGCTCTTAGGCGCTTTTTCTCCATCGGTCTGTTCGATCCGCGAAAGTTCCACCCAATCCAGAATGGTGGCCGATTGAATGATGCGGCTCTTGGCGCCAAACCACCTCTGGCGCTTCAGCCAGCCGGGCAGCGCACCTTCTATCAGGCCGCGGCACTGTGTGTTCAACAATCCCGGCCAGCCCTGGCGCAACACCTCGGGCGGCACCGCGTCCACGGGCGCAATCTGGATTGGCGCAAACTGGGCCGGTGCTTCGCCGGCTTCCAACTGTTCCGGCGAAAGCGGCGCCGGCACAGGGCTGGCGGGTTGCAGTTCGAGCCACAGAAACGAGTAGGGCGCAAGTGTCAGCGCATAGGGGGTATCGGCGATGGTGGGGAAAGGCACGTAGCCCAGCATCTCCACCGGCTCCATCCCCGCGAAGTTGGCCAGATCGAGCGACACGGGCTGCGCAAAGCGGCTGAGGTTGGCCAAACAGAGCACCGTCTCGCTGGTGCCATCTCCGCGATCGAGAATCCGCAGATAGGCAAGTATGGTACGGTTGGCCGCGTTCAAAAACGTCAGCGTGCCGCGGCCGAAGACCTTGAACAGCTTGCGCAGCGCGATCATGTTGCGGGTCCAGTGCAGCAGGCTCGACTGATCGCTGACCTGCGCCTCGACGTTTACAGCCTGGTACCCATAGATCGGGTCCATGACAACCGGAAAGTAGAGTCGCGCCGGGTCGCACTTTGAAAATCCCGCGTTGCGGTCCGAGGTCCACTGCATGGGAGTGCGGACGCCGTTGCGGTCACCAAGATAGATGTTGTCTCCCATGCCGATTTCATCGCCATAGTAGAGAATCGGAGTGCCTGGAAAGCTGAGCAGCAGCGAGTTCAGCAGTTCGATGCGCCTGCGGTTGTTGTCCACCAGCGGCGCCAGCCTGCGCCGGATTCCGACGTTGACGCGCATCCGGGGATCGGCCGAGTAGGCAAAGTACATATAGTCCCGCTCGTCGTTGGTCACCATCTCCAGCGTCAGCTCATCGTGATTGCGCAGAAACAATCCCCACTGGCAACTTTCCGGGATCGGCGGCGTCTCGGCCATGATGTCGGTGATGGGCAGCCGGTCCTCTTGCCGCAGCGCCATGTAGATGCGCGGCATGAGCGGAAAATGGAAGGCCATTTGGCATTCATCGCCATCGCCAAAGTAGGGCCGCACATCGGCCGGCCACTGGTTCGCCTCTGCCAGGATGAAGCGGTTGGCATACCCCTCGTCCATGGCCGCGCGCAGCTTTTTGATCACCGCATGCGTTTCGGGCAGATTTTCGCAGGAGGTGCCGTCACGTTCCACCAGGTAGGGAATCGCATCCATGCGCAGCGCGTCCACGCCCATGTCGAGCCAGAAGCGCATCGCCTTGACTACCTCTTCGACCACCAGTGGATTGTCGAAGTTCAGGTCCGGCTGGTGCGAAAAGAAACGGTGCCAATAGTAGGCCTTCGCGGTCTCATCCCATGTCCAGTTGGATTTTTCTGTGTCGGTAAAGATGATGCGCGCGTCTTTGAAGAGCTGGTCTGTCTGCGACCACACATACATGTCGCGAGCAGGCGACCCCGGTGGGGCCAGCCGCGCCGCCTTGAACCACGGGTGCTGGTCGCTGGAGTGATTGATGACCAGTTCGATCATCACCTGCATGTTGCGCTCGTGCGCCGCATCCAACACGGCCTTGAAGTCGCCGAGCGTACCGTAGGACGGGTTCACGTCCACATAGTTGGAAATATCGTAGCCGTCGTCGCGCAACGGCGAGGGAAAGAAGGGCAGAAGCCAGATGCACGTGACACCCAGGTCCTGGAGATAATCCAGTCGCGAGAGCAGCCCTGGAAAGTCGCCGATGCCGTCGCCGTTGGAGTCGGCAAACGCTCGCACGTGCAACTCGTAGATGATCGCGTCTTTGTACCAGAGTGGGTCGGTGGCGCTGGCTGGCTTTTTCACTCCGTCGCTCCCCTGGCTGGTTTCAATGCGCTGTCATGTCTTCGACGGACCAGCAATCCATTCGTCAAAGAAAGTATTCGAAATCCGTCTCTGCCTTCATCTTGCGATGGATTTTCAGAATGTGGCCGGACTGCTTTGCTGGATTCAATTCCAGATAGTTTCGTTCTCCGTGCCAAAGGTAGCGTTCTCCGGTCAATAAGTCCTCAGCCTCATAGGCGCGGTCGCGCGGAATCTCGAGATCGTCGAGCGGCAGCGTCACATAGCCAGCCTGCGTGAAGCGCGGGTCCAGATTCACCACCATCAGCAGCAGATTCGAGCGGTCGTCCGACTCCTTGCTGTAGCACAGCAGCTGGTCATTATCGATCAAGTGAAAGCGGAGCGACCAGTCGTTTTCAAGGGCGGGGTTGCTGTTGCGTATCTCATTCACCCGCGTCATCAGCGGCCGTAGACTATCTGGCTGCTCCAGGTCCCAGTGGCGAATCTCGTACTTCTCCGAGTCGAGATACTCTTCACTTCCGCGGCGAACGGGACGATTCTCAAGCAGCTCGAACGCAGGTCCGTACACGCCGTAATTTGCGCCCAGCGTAGCCGCCAGCAGCAGCCGAATGGCAAATGCCGCCGGCCCGCCGATCTGCAGAAACTCGGTAAGGATGTCGGGCGTGTTGGTCCACTGGTTGGGTCGGAAAAATTCGCGCGCAGGCGGCTGACTGAGTTCCGTCAAGTAGGCCGTGATCTCGTGTTTTCCGTTGCGCCACGGAAAATAGGTATACGACTGGCTGAAGCCGATCTTGGCCAGCCGATACATCACCTTGGGCCGCGTGAACGCCTCGGCAAGAAACAGCACCTCTGGATGATCGCGCTTGATCTCCGCAATCACCCACTCCCAGAACGGAAACGCCTTGGTGTGCGGATTATCGACGCGGAAGATGGTCACTCCCTGGTCTATCCAGTAGAGAAACACACTCTTCAGCTCCTGCCACATCGCGGCCCAGTCGTCGCTCTCGAAATCGATTGGAAAAATGTCCTGATATTTCTTTGGAGGGTTCTCGGCGTATTGAATGGTCCCGTCGGGCCGCTTGCGGAACCACGACTCATGTTCGCGCACGTAAGGATGATCGGGCGCCGCCTGGAACGCAATATCGAGCGCCACGGACAGTCCCATCTGACTGGCTTTGGAGACAAAGCGGCGGAAATCCTCAATCGTTCCCAACTCGCTGTGAATTGCCTTGTGCCCGCCCTCGGCCGAGCCGATGGCCCACGGGCTGCCATAATCGCCCGGCTGCGCCTCCGGATTGTTGTTCGGCCCCTTGCGGAACAGGCGTCCGATGGGATGAATGGGCGGCAGATAAACTACGTTGAAGCCCATCCCGGCGATGTAATCCAGACGCTTTTCGAGATCGGCAAACGTGCCGTGTTTGCCCGGCTCCGCCGCAGTGGAGCGCGGAAACAGCTCGTACCATGCGCTGAACCGTGCCCGCACCGGATCCACAACGACGCTTAGTTCGGCGTCTGACTCGGTAGCGAAGCGCTTGTCCGGGTAGCGCAGCACCAGTTCACGCAGCATCGGATCGGTCGCGTGAGTGCGCATCTCTTTCGGCTCTTTCACTGTGCGAAGAACCTTGGCCCGCTCCTTGAGCCACACGGCGTCGCCGCCCGTGGCCCGTGCCGCAGCTTCAGCCACCAGGTCTGCGCCGATCAGGTAATCGACTGTCGCATCGCTCTCCGCCGCGATCCGCTTCAGCAGGTCGCGCCTCCAGGTTTCGAAATGATCCACCCAGCCCCGCACCTTGAATCCGTAGCGACCCAGCTCGCCCACGCGAAACGCCGCCGTCCACCGATCGTTCACCAGCGGACGCATGGGAATCTCGGTCCACTCCTCTGAGCCTTCGCGATGCGCGAGAAGCGACGCAGACAGGGCGTCGTGCCCGTCGGTAAAGATGTCTGCCTCTACGCGGACTTGATCGCCTACAGTGCGCTTTGCGGGAAAGCGCCCGCCGTCAACCGCCGGAGTAATGCCTTCAATAATGACGCGCCTGCGTCCGTCTTTTTGTGTCGCTGTCGTCATGGGATCATCATTCCCTGTGAGTCCTTCATCCTCAAGGTTAACCCAGCGCACCGCGCCATTCGTGCGCTGGGAGCCGATCAGAGATGCCGCGCACCTGCCTTTTGTTCCTCGATGAGGCGCTGATACAACGCGATTGTCTGTTGTGCGATTGCTGTCCAACTGAAGGTCTGTTCCACGCGCCGCCGCCCGGCCTGACCGAAGCGACGGCACTTCTCCGGGTCCACCAGCAGTTGTTGAATGCGCGCCGCGAGATCCCGGGCAAACTTTTCCGGATCGCGCGGAAAACTTGTCACCGGGTCCTGATCGAATTCAACTAAATGCCCCGTCTCTCCCTCGACCACAACCTCTTTGATGCCGCCCGTAGCGCTGGCGACAACTGGCACGCCGCAAGCCATGGCCTCCAGGTTGATAATGCCGAACGGTTCGTAGACCGATGGGCAGCAGAACAGGCGCGCGTTGCTGTAGAGCTGGATCGCTTCCTGTTTGGTAACCATTTTTTCGATCCAAACAATGCGCGGATGGTGCTTGCGCGCGTTCTCGACTTTCGTGCGCATCTCGGCTGCAATCTCCGGCGTGTCCGGCGCTCCGGCGCACAGCACCACCTGGGTCTCCGGCGGCAGGTGGCCTATAGCGTCCACCAGGTGCGTAACGCCCTTCTGCCGCGTGATGCGGCCGACAAACAGAACGTACGGCGTCGTGGGGTCCACTCCGTAATCGGTTAGGGCTTTAGTCGCGATCGTCTTCTGATATTCGGCGAGATCGATGCCGTTATAGATGACGTGAATGCGCGCCGGGTCGGCATCCGGATAGGCGCACAGAATATCTGCCCTGGTCCCTTCAGAAACGGCGATAATCGCGTCCGCATCCAGAATCGCCGTGCGCTCCATCCAGGAGCTCATCGCGTAGCCCGAGCCCAGTTGCTCTGCCTTCCATGCGCGCAGCGGCTCCAGCGAATGCGTGGTGAGGACGAAGGGAACTCCATAGAGTTTCTTCGCAAGGAAGCCGGCCATCGACACATACCACGTGTGCGTGTGGACGATATCGATGCCCTCGAGCGCCTTTACCTGGGTCAGATTCAGGCTCAAGGCCTCGAGTGCGCCTTTGAATTTGCCCTCGGTCCCGTTTGAGATTTCGGCCCACGGCTCTGCGCCGCGCAGGTGCAGCCTGCCCTGGTCGGCCTGCTGCGGACCCCAGCAGTGCACTTCAACTTCAATCTCTTTGGCCAGCTCGCGGCTCAGATAATCGACATGCACCCCGGCTCCGCCGTACACATTTGGAGGATATTCGCGCGTGAACAATCCAACTCGCAAAGCTCTGGCCTCCCGCCCGATTTGAAGTAACCACCATGCTCGCATCCGGCGGCCCGGCAGTTCGGGATGAGTGTACTTCCTGTCTCTCCCTGGCGCAAGCAAGGAGCACGCAACGGGTGCGCGACGTAGAAGTGTCGATTCGGTCGATTCTTTTTTTGTGGGACATTACCGAGCGTAATGATACGCTCGGTAATGGAGGGCTAAATGTCCGAGTCTCTACTTGACCTTGAAAATCGCCGCGTTATGTTTCAGAA
>DATKWA010000046.1:0-55642 GCA_035529815.1 Occallatibacter sp.
TGATGGATGCGTTGTTCGAGCTGTTCGATGGCGCTGCGATGGGCCTGCGCTTGTTCGTCAGCTTGCGCGGAGAGCTGCTGGTTGTGGATGGAGGTTTGCTGCAGTTGGCTCTCAAGCTCCTTTGAACCTTGCTGAAGGCCGACCAGATTAGCGCTGTGCTCGGCTTGCATCTGATGGATGCGCTGTTCGAGCTGTTCGATGGCGCTGCGATGAGCCTGGGCCTGTTCGTTCGCCTGCTCTGTAATTCTGCCATTCAGGACAGCGGCGCGTTCCAGCTGTTGTTCGAGTTCGCTGGCACGCTGACGCAGGCCGGCGAGATTGGCGGTGTGTTCGTCTTCCAATTGATGGATGCGCTGCTCGTGCTGCTCAACGGCAGAGCGATAGGCCTGGGCTTGTTCCTGGGCCTGAGCGGTGAGGTTGTCGTTGTGGAGGGACGCCTGCTGGAGCTGGCGTTCGAGATCTTTGGCATGCTGCTCGAAGCTGTCGAGGCTGGCGTTGCTTTCGGCTTCCATCTGGCGGACGCGCTGCGCGAGTTGATCAACGGTGGCGCGATGGGCCTGGGCCTGTTCTGCGGCCTGCGCGGCGACGTGGTCGTTGCGCTGGATCGCCTGCTGGAGTTGATCCTCAAGCTCGCTGGAACGGCGCTGGAGGGCGGCGAGATTGGCGCTGGTTTCGGACTCTATCTGGCGGATGTGCTGCTCAAGCTGGTCGATGGTAGCGCGTTGCGCTTGCTCCTGATCGGCGGCCTGCGCGGTGAGGCTTTCGTTGCGGAGGATTGCCTGCTGGAGTTCGTCTTCCAGCTGCTTTGAGCGGCGCTGCAGCGCGGTAAGATTGGGGTCGCTGTGGGATTCTGCGTCGCGGACGCGCTGCTCGAACTCTTCGACAGCCTTTCGATGCCCTTGCGCCTGATCGTTGGCGACCGTGGTGATCTTGTCTACCTGGAAGTACGCCTGCTGGAGCTGGTTTTCGAGATCCTTGACGTGCTGCTCATTTGCAGCGAGATTTGCGTTGCTTTCGGCCTCGATCTGGCGGGTGCGCTGCTCGAGTTGCTGGAAGGCGGCCTGGTGCGCGTGCGCCTGTTCGCTGGCCTGGGCCACCACGCGATCGTGTTCAAGGAAGGCCTGTCTCAACTGGGCCTCCAGATCTTTGGCGTGCTGCTGCGCGCTGGCTAGATTCTTGTTGCAGCTTTCGGCTTCAGTTTCGAGCTCGGCAATGCGCTGCTCCAAATGAGCGTACTGGACTTGCTGGTTGACGTTGCCGATCTTTTTCGCGGCTTCCTGGTCGAGAATTTCAATTCCGTCGCCGTAGGGAGGTTCATAACCGAGTTCCTCGGCGAATCGCGTGACGATTTTTCTGGAGGCTCTCAGTTTTGCCAGGGTATACAGAGCAAGAAGAGCGAAGACGAGGGAGAACAGGAGGGCCAGGGCTGCGATGGTGGCCGGATGGAGGCCAAGGTTGTCCTGGAGGATTTGAAAGACAGCGACGATCTTGTCGGACATTGTCGGAACCTCGTGCGATCAGTTCGAACGTCTAGCTGAAGGATACGCGCACGACCGCGGCCACCGCCCCTGCGCGCAGAATCGTTCTACACCGGGCCATCTGAAACCGGTCCGATTGCCGAAGGGCGCACGGACCGGCGCAATGAAACAACCGCGTTGGATCAGGCCTTCGCGGAGGTAAGGGCACCGAGGTCGGCGGCGAGTTTTTCTGTAGAAAAAGCCTCGATGATGTCGCCTTCCTTGATGTCGTTGAAGCCGGCGAGTCCTATGCCGCACTCCATGCCGTTTGTGACTTCCTTGGCGTCGTCCTTGAATCGCTTGAGGGAGTTGACCTTGCCCTTGAAGACCTGTTCTTCACCGCGCATGACCTTGATCTCTGCGTCGCGGCGAATGACGCCGTCCTGGACGCGGCAGCCTGCGATGGTGCCGATCTTGGGAATGCGGAAGATGTTGAGGACTTCGGCGCGGCCGAGGTAGTTCTCCTTGAAGGTCGGATCGAGCAGGCCCATCATGGCGAGGCGGATTTCATCCTGCAACTCGTAGATGATGGAGTGCAGGCGGACTTCGATGCCTTCCTGCTGTGCCAGTTCGCCCGCCTTGCGCTCGGGGCGGACGTTGAAGCCGATGATGATGGCGTTGGAGGCTGTGGCGAGCAGGACATCGCTTTCCGTGATGGAACCGACGCCGGAGTGGATGACCTTGATGCGCACCTTTTCAGTGGACATTTTGGTGAGCGAGTCGGCCAGCACTTCGACCGATCCGGTGACGTCGCCCTTGATGATGAGCGGGAGGTCCTTGACGCCGGCGGTGCGAATCTGCTCGGCGAGGCCCTCGAGCGAGACGCGGGAGCTCTTGGCGAGTTGTGCGTCGCGCTCCTTCATCTTGCGGTATTGGGCGATGCCCTTGGCCTTGTCGCGATCGGCGACGACGAGGAAAGTGTCACCGGAGTCTGGCATGGATTCCAGGCCGAGGACTTCGACTGGGGTTGAGGGGCCGGCTTCTTCGATGGCGCGGCCGCGGTCGTCGAACATGGCGCGGACCTTGCCGAAGGTGTTGCCGACGATGTAGCTGTCGTTGAGGCGGAGGGTACCGTCCTGTACGAGGACAGTGGCCACTGCGCCGCGACCGCGATCGAGCTTGGCTTCGATGACGGAGCCGACGGCCTTGCGTCCGGGCGTGGCCTTGGGGGCGCGGATATCGGAGACCAGGCAGATCATTTCGAGCAGCAGGTCGAGATTCTGGCGCTTTTTGGCGGAGACTTCGACGAAGACGGTGCCCGCCTCGCCGCTGCCTGCCCACTCCTCGGGAATGAGGCCGCGGTCGGCGAGCTGCTTCTTGACGCGGTCGGGATTGGCTTCCGGCTTGTCGATCTTGTTGACGGCGACAATGATGGGGACGCCGGCGGCCTTTGCGTGGTCAACGGCTTCGAGGGTCTGGGGCATGACGCCGTCGTCTGCCGCGACGACGATGACGACGATGTCGGTGACCTTGGCTCCGCGGGCGCGCATGCGGGTGAAGGCTTCGTGGCCGGGGGTGTCGAGGAAGACGATTTCGCGGCCGGAGGCGGGTGAGCCTTCCTTGGAGAATTTCACCTTGTAGGCGCCGATGTGCTGGGTGATTCCGCCAGCTTCGCCGGCTGCGACGTCGGTCTCACGGATGGCGTCGAGCAGCGAAGTCTTGCCGTGATCGACGTGGCCCATGACGGTAACGACAGGGGAGCGCGACACTTCAAGCTCGCCGGTATTTTCGGCTTCGAGGACTTCTTCGATGGCCTGGTTGGCGATCTCTTCTTCGTAGCTGATGACGGTAGCGGCCGCGCCAAACTTGGCGGCGACGTCCTTGACCATCTCGGCGTCGAGGGACTGGTTGACGGTGACGAAGACGCCGGTCATGAGCAGGGTGGCGATGAGGTCCTTGGCACGGACTTCGAGCTTTTCCGCGAGATCCTTGACGCTGATGCCTTCAGTGACGGTGATTTCGCGGGTGATGGGCAGTGGTTCGCCGCCGTATTGGACGCCACCATAACGAGGCGGCGGAACAAAGCCCTTCATTGGGCCTTCTTTGGTCTTGGGGTACTGGGGGCGTCCGCCACGTCCGCGCGAAGGAGCGCGCTGCGGGCGCGGGGCCTCGCCTGTGGGTGGAGCGCCGCCAGCGCCGCCGGGACGAGCGCCAAAGCCGGGACGAGCACCGGGAGCGCCAAAACCAGGACGCGCGCCAAATGCGGGACGCGAACCGGGAGCGCCGGGGCCTGCGGAACCGCCCATGGGGGTGCGGGTAGGATGCTTGGGGCGTGGTCCGCCGGCGAACTGACCTGGCGCAGAAGGACCGCCGGGGGTGCGCTGCGGGTAGCTGCCGGGACCGCTGGAAGGACGGCGATCGAAGATGGGCTTGCCACGCTGGATTCCAGCGCCGGGGGCGAAGCTGCCCGTGCCGGGCGCGGCCGGCGGCAGAATGGGGGCCTTGTAGACAGGGCGAGGGCCTGTTTGGGGCATGACCATGCGACGGACGGGCGGCGCGGGCGGAGCTGGCGTCCTGGCGGGAACCCCCGGTGCGGCAGCGGCGCTGGATTCGGTCTCGATGGACGGAACGGCGGCGTCGGTTACCGGAGCTTCAGGGGCGGGAGTGACTGCGGACTCGACGGCTGGCGCGGCAGAGACGGGTTCTACGATTACGGCCGGCGCGGCGGCTTCTGGAGCCTTGGCGGGCGGTTTGGCGGCGACTACTGGCTTTTCAGCGGCTTCTTTTGCGGGGGCCACGGACGGCTTTAGGACGACAGTGCCCGGAGGCGGCGCGACGACAACAACGGGGCGCGCGGCGGCGGTAGCGCCAGTAGGGGCCTTGGCGACGACAGCGCCGACGGGGGGCCTGGTGGCAATGGCCGGGTGGGCAGGAGGATGAACGATGTTCGGCGCGGAGCGCGGCTGGGGAACGATCTTGCGCGGTTCCGGGCGGGCCGGGGGCGGCGCGGCAACAACGGGCGCCGCGGGCACCGGAGGAGCGGGCGGCTTTGCCGCGACTGGCGCTGCTGCGGGCTTAACCGGCCGATGCGGATGGCGCGCTTCCGCCTCTTCGTCCTTTTTCTTGGCAAGAACAGCCTTGAGCACGTCGCCGGGCTTGGAGATATGCGAGAGGTCAATTTTGGGCGTTATGGCCTGGGGCGCGCGCGAGGACGCGGCGCCTGCGTGGCCGGCAGAGCGTGTTCCGCGCTCAAACTGCGCGCGCACCTTCTCTGCTTCGTCCGATTCCAGGGAACTGGAGTGGGTCTTTCCTGCGCCCAGGCCGAGTTCGGCCAAAGTGTCAAGAATCTGCCTGCTCTTGACTTCCATCTCGCGCGCGAGATCGTTGATACGAACCTTACTCATCCGCCTCTTTTCAGATCTTGGTCCCAATGCACTTAGCCGCTCATAGCTGCCTCGTTGCAAGGGATGTTTTTCAAACTTTCATGATGATTCGATTGGCTTTGAAGGCTGCGGCGCATTTTAAGCGCCGTCCTCTTCGGCCGCCTGCTCTTCTGTTGCGATTTCGGTTTCAGTTTCTGCCGCAATCTGGTCGGCATCGGGTACGTTTTCGATTGCAACTTCCATGGCGCTGACGGGTTCCTCATCCGCTGCAACGGCAGCCACCCGTTCTGCCTCTTCAATTACTTCAGCGGCGTTTTCCGCCTCGGCCTCGGCGTTTGCCACCACCTCGGGCGCAGTTTCGATCTCTGCTTCTCCAAGGGGCGGTTCGGCCGCTTCAGGTACGTGGCCCTCTTCACCCTCTTCAAATTGGCCGAAGTAGTGGCGAACAGCGACGGATATCTTTTCGAGCGTTTTTTCGCCGATGCCGGGAATTTCTTCGAGCTGCTCTGGCGTCATGTCGGCAAGGGCCTCAACAGTGGTGATACCGGCTGCGACCAGCTTCTGGATGATGCTGTCGCCCAGTTCGGAGACCTGCTCGATAGGAGTCGAAGGTCCACCGCCAAAGGAGCCCATCTGCTGCTCGACCTCCTGGCGCTTCTCCTCTTCGCTCTTGATGTCGATCTTCCAGCCCAGCAGCTTGGCGGCAAGGCGGACGTTCTGTCCCTTCTTGCCGATGGCGAGCGAGAGCTGAGTGTCGTCGACGATCACTTCCAACTGCTTCTCGGTCAGGTCTGTGATGGAGACGCGGCTGACCTTGGCTGGTTGCAGAGCCTTCTCGGCGAAGGTGGTGATCTCGTCGGAGTATTCGATGATGTCGATTTTTTCGCCGCGCAGTTCGCGGATGATGGACTGCACGCGCATGCCCTTCATGCCGACGCAGGCGCCGACGGGGTCAACGTCCTTATCGCGGCTCTGGACGGCGATCTTTGTGCGCTCGCCGGCCTCGCGTGCAATGGCGCGAATGGTAACGGTGTTGTCGTAGATCTCAGGGACTTCTGACTGGAACAGATTGGAAACCAGCTCGGGAGCGGCGCGGGAGACGATGACCTGCGGCCCCTTGGCGGCACGATCCACCTTGAGCAGGACGACGCGGGCACGTTCGCCGATGGAGAACTGCTCCAGGCGGGACTGCTCGCGCTTGGGGCAGCGGGCTTCCGCCTTGCCCAGATCGTAGATCACATCCTGGCCCTCGATGCGCTTGACGGTGGCGTTCAGGACTTCCTTTTCGCGGTGCGCGTACTCCAGGAAGACGGTGTCGCGCTCGGCCTCGCGGACCTTCTGGAAGATGACCTGCTTGGCGAGCTGAGCGGCGATGCGGCCCAGCGGGCTGGTGTCCATGTAAGTTCTGATCTCGCTGCCTACCTCGACGCCGGGAGCCAGCTCATTGGCCTCTGCCTGTGGAATCTGGTTCAGCGGGTCCTCAATGGGCTCCTCGTCCGGCACTACCGTTTTGTAAACATAGGCCAGAATCTCCCCGGTCTCTTTGTTCAGTTCCCCGCGCATGTTTTCCTGGGTTTTGTAGTACTTGCGCGTGGCCAGGGCGATGGCCTCCTCGACCGCGCCGACGACGATGGCGGGGTCAATGCCCTTCTCCTGGCTGAGGAGCTCGATACTTTGATACAAAGCGCTGCTGGCCATACTCTGCTTGCTCTCTCGATTGCTGCCCGGCGTGTGTGACCTGGTTGAGTCCGCAGACCGGTTCAGTTGGGTTTATAGAGGAGGGATAACGCTCGTCGCCTTCTCCAGTTTCAGACTGCCGAACACCTTGCCGGTCCGGCGAAGCTGTTCAGATTTCCGGCACCAGTTGCGCCTTCTCGATATTGCCGATGGCGATTTCAACGGTGCTGACGCCGGTCTTTCGGCTCTTGCTGTTCTGCTTGACCGCATTCAGGTCGAGCGTGATATTTTTTCCAGCGCTGGCTTCCGCGCCGGCTTGCACACCGTTCACGAGGCGCCCCTGCCAGTGGCGGTTGTTGCGGATTGCCTCAAAGGTTTGCACCTTGACCAGGCAGCCCTGAAACCGCTCAAAATCTTCAGGCCGGCTCAGCTTGCGATCCAGACCCGGCGAACTTGCCTCGAGCGTGTATTCCGCTCCGGGAACCAGCTCTTCCACATCCAGCAGTACGCCAAAATCGCGGCTGAACGCGGCACAATCCTCATGCGTTACGCCGGACAACTGCTCCACGCTCAGCGAGCCCTCGACGAGCCGTTCGGGAAGGCCTTCGATGCCTGCCGCGATGGCCGCCTTGAGCTGTGCGCGCCCCTCGGCATTCTTCTCGAGATAAACGCGCAGGGTACGTTCTTTTGCGGGGCCGATGAACTCCAGGTCCACCAAGTCCAGCCCGTGCGAAGCAGCCACCCGTTGGGCCGCCGATCGAATTTCGTCCAGCTTGACTGCCATCGTACCTTTGCCCAGGGAAGCAAAAATCGCTTGCCGGGCTCCAATTTTCATTCGACGCCTTCAGCGGCCATTTCTCGGGTGTTTGTCCCGGCAAATTTACCGCAAATAAAAAGTGGGCTATGAGCCCACTCATCTCTCCGCCAGCCGGTGCGCACACGGTGTTTCCTGGTGGACAAATTCGTCTGCATCCTTAGGATAGGCTAAATTGCGGGGAAATTCAATGGGGGGTGCCGCTGCAGGGGGAATTTTGGCCCCGACGAAGCCGTCTGGCAGGTAGCAGGCAATCGAAATGTTCTCGTGGGCGCGAAACGGCGGCCTCGACTTCGCCGACCGATTGATGGACAAATCCCGCGACAACAGTGTTTCCTGACTGGCAATGGTGAGTTTTTCCTGATTTTGAAGTTATTTTCCCTTTTGCGCAGAAGACCACAAGAGACGACAATAGCGAAATGAAATCCTTCCGGATGATTGTTTTGTTGCTGCTTGCTGTTTTGGCGGCTGCGCCGGCGGTGCGTGCGCTTGAGAAGCAGCCAGCCAGCGTGTATCGCGCGCGGCGTGCGGCGCTGGAGGCGAAGCTGCACGGCGGGGTTGCAGTGCTGTTTGCGGCCGAGGAACCGCTTCTGGATCTGACGCCTTACAGGCAGGACGAAGATTTCTATTATCTGACGGGGTGGACGGAGCCGGGTGCGGCGCTGCTTGTGTTGGGCGAGCCGCAAGCGGGTGGGGCAGAGAGCGCCTACAAGCAGATTCTGTTTCTGCCCACGCGCAACCTGCGCATGGAGAAGTACACGGGGCCGAAGCTGGACGCATCTTCGCCGGGCGTGGCGCAGGAGATGGGCGTGGACGCGGTAGAGCCGATGACGGAGCTGCCGGCGGCGCTGAATGCGCTGATTGCGGCCGACCGGCGGCTGGTGAACGATATATGGACGCAGCCGACGGCTCCGCAGGCGAAGGCGCTGGTAGAGTTTACGGCGGCAACGCTGGGGACGACGCCGGCCGCCACGCACGATGTGACGGAGCTGACGGCCGAGCTGCGGGCGGTGAAGGACGAGGGTGAGATTGAGTTGCTGAAGAAGGCCTCGGCGGCGTCGATTGCCGGGCAGCGGGTGATGATGCGCGCGGTGAGGCCGGGGGTGACAGAGCGGACGGTTGCCGGCCTGATGACGGCGGCGTGGATGGAGAACGGGTGCGAGCGGGCCAGCTATGCGGCGATTGTGGGGTCGGGAATCAACTCGACAACGCTGCACTATGCGGAGAACTCGCGGACGATCGAAGACGGCGACATTGTGGTGGTGGATGCGGCATGCGAGTACTCGATGTATGCGGCGGACATTACGCGGACGGTGCCGGCGAATGGGCATTTTACCAAGCGGCAGAGGGAGATTTACGACATAGTGCTGGGGGCGCAGCAGGCGGCGATCGATGCGTTTGTGGCAGGCAAGTCGACGATCAACGACCGCGACCGGAAGGACGTGAACTCGCTGGACACGGCGGCATATAACTACATCAACACACACGGCAAGAGCCTGGACGGGCAGCCGCTGGGGCAGTACTGGCTGCATGGGCTGGGCCATATGGTGGGGATTGATGTGCACGATCCGGCGAATTATCCGGCGGTGTTGAAGCCGGGGATGGTGTTTACGATTGAGCCGGGGATTTATATTCCTGAGGAGAAGCTGGGCGTGCGGATCGAGTGCGACTTTCTGGTGGGCGCGGATGGAAAGCTCATTGATTTGGATGAGAGCCTTCCGCATACCGCAGACGAAGTGGAAGCTGCGATGCAAGGCAAATAGGAGAGTGCAGATGGATCCGCGCGAGGAAGAGAACTCCGAAGAGATGATTGCGCTGGAGCGGGCTTTCAGCGAGCAGATGCTGGCTTGCCTGGACGAGTGCGCGCGGGGGCGCAAGGGACTTTTCTCAGAGAATGTGAGCGACGAGGACGGAGACGCGCTTTGGCCCGAGGCCGCGCGGCTTCGGGAACTGGCGGTTGCGCTGCAGGGGATTCTTGCGCAACTGGAACGGCGGAATGGTCTTTGCGACGAGTTTCTGGATTTGTGCACGATTCACGGCGAGAGCCATCCGGGAGAGCGCAAGCTGGCGCGGGCATTTCTGGAGCGGATTGAGCGGGGCGAGGTTGGGACGCCGACCCAGGAGGAGCGAAAGCTGTGGTGACGCTTCACGCATTTCTGGCGCTGGCGGCGGGCTTTCTGACGATGGCCATTCTGGTGGCCGGGCTGACGGCGCTGCTGGCGAGGGTGACGCCGAGCTGGATTGGCGACGAGAGCAAGCCCGAGCCGGGATACATGTTTGTGAACCTGGGCTACTCGTTTCTGGCAGCGGCCGCGGGCGGGTATGTGACGGCTTTGCTGGCGGCCGCGAATCCGCTTTACCATGTGCTGGCGCTGGGGATGATTGTGCTGGCGCTGGCGGCGCTGAGCGCGATGCAGTCGAAGGGGAAGCAGCCGATCTGGTACCAGTTGACGCTGCTGGCTCTGACGCCGGTCGGGGTGCTGGCCGGAGGGCTGGTGCGGCTGCGGGTGATGGGGATTCTTTGAGCGGCAGATCGGCAGCCATTTGCATGTCGAACTGATGTAGTCCGGATCGGAGTCGTTTTGCTAAGTACGGTGGGGCGCAATTGGAATCGGATCACGGTCGTTACGGGAGTGGCGGCTATATGCCTCTACTTTGTGCTGCGCTATGCGCTTCACGCAGCGCTCAACATCTACTCGCTGCCACTGTGGGTCGCAGTGATTGCAGGCGGCATTCCTCTGCTGTACGAATTGCTTGTTCAAATGATCCGGCGCCGGTTCGGTTCGGACTTTTTGGCGGGTCTTTCCATCGTAACGGCTGTGCTGATGGGCGAACTGCTGGTGGCCGCGATCATTGTCTTGATGTTGTCGGGTGGCCAGGCGCTGGAGGAAGTTGCGACCGAACGCGCGTCGTCGGTTCTGAACGCGCTGGCAAAACGCATGCCGAACGTGGCGCATCGATTAGCAGGCGACACCACACGCGACGTGAGCGTGGAAGAGATTCGCATCGGCGACCGTCTGATTGTTTTTCCGCATGAGATTTGCCCGGTGGACGGGACGGTGGCTGAGGGGACCGGAACGATGGACGAGTCGTTTCTGACCGGCGAGCCGTTCCGGATTCACAAGGTTACGGGCTCGCAGGTGATCTCGGGAGCGCTGAATGAGGATTCGGCTCTCACGATTATCGCGGAGAAACTGGCAGTTGACTCCCGTTATGCGCGCATTATGGAGGTGATGAAGGAGGCGCAGCAGCATCCTCCGGAAATCAGGAGGCTGGCGGATCGTTTGGGCGCTTACTATACGCCGGTAGCTGTTTTAGTCGCACTGGGAGGGTGGTTCTTCAGCGGCAACCCGCAGCGCTTTCTGGCCGTGGTGGTGATCGCGACGCCGTGTCCGTTGCTTCTGGCTATTCCTGTTTGCATTATTGGAGCGATTTCGCTTTCGGCAAAACGGGGCATTCTGATCAAAAAGCCATCCGTACTTGAGCAGGTTGGCGGCATCCAGACGATGATTTTTGACAAGACCGGAACCCTGACTCACGGTGAGCCGATGGTGACAGAGACGATCGGCCTTTCGGGAGCGGAGACGGTTGAGGTTCTGCAACTGGCGGCAAGTCTGGAGCTCTATTCAAAGCACCCTTTGGCGGGGGCGATTCTACGCGCGGCAAAGGAACAGAATGTTGTTCTTCAAAAGGTGGAGAATATTGGCGAGCGGCCGGGCCAAGGCTTGAGCGGGCACATAGCGGGAAGAAATATTGCGGTTACAGGGCGAGGAAGACTGGGGGCCGATCTAGCGGCTACGCTTCCGCCGCTCTCCACGGGTATGGAGTGCGTTGTCCTCGTGGAGGGGCAATTGCGCGGCCTGATCCGATTCCACGATCGGCCGCGTGGGGAGAGCAGGCCCTTCATTGATCATCTGAGCCCCAAGCATAGCGTGAAGCATCTGATGATTCTCTCCGGGGATCGCGACAGCGAGGTACGACGCCTTGCCGAACTGGTGGGCATCGAGGACGTTCGCGCCGGACAGACGCCTGAAGAAAAGCTTCAAATCGTTCGCGAGGAGACACTGAAAGGGCCGACGCTCTTTCTGGGGGACGGCATCAACGATGCTCCAGCCATGATGGCGGCGACGGTAGGCGTGGCTTTCGGGCAGAACAGCGACATCACTGCGGAGGCGGCAGGCGCAGTGATTCTTGAACCAACTCTGGGCAAAGTGGACGAATTGCTTCATATCGGAATGCAGATGCGGCGCATCGCACTGCAGAGCGCGATTGGAGGCATGATATTGAGTTCTGTGGGAATGATCGCGGCCGCGCTCGGCTATTTGCCTCCGATTGTGGGCGCTGTTGGGCAGGAACTGATCGATCTTTTTGCGGTGTTGAATGCGGTGCGAGCGTCTTTTCCGGCAAAAGAACTCCAGGATTTCTGAGAGATCATTTGCGGATGAGGGCGTGGCGGCGTTTACCAGTGGATGCCGACAGAAACCTGGATGACCTTTGTTCCAGCGGCGACGGTGGTGGTTCCGCGGTCGCTGGGCCTGCGTGCGATGGGCATCTTGCAAACGCGAGCATGTCTGAGATCAGAATTCGTGGTATCCAACCGTTGTCTCAGAAATATGCAGGGCGGATGGGGTACGGACCTGAATTGAGCCCAAGTCTCATCTGCGGGACGTGGAGCCCCCGGCGCACGCAGACGAAGAGGATTGTCCTCAGACTTTGTCAGCGGCGAGAATGGAGAAGCTACATGGCCTGAAGCGGCGTGGCGGCGCAACTGGCGTGTGCGGCTCTTGATCGGATTGAGCGCGTCAAAGAGAGCAGACCGACAGGAGAGGAGAGGAAGAATTGAGCGCTCCTCTCGCTGCGTATGTCGAATCAGGGTACTTGGTCTTTCTACCACTGGACGCCTGGATACAAACTTGGCAGCCGATAGACGTGGAACTGGTCGGCGCCAGGAGTCGTGGCCTGCCACATCACTTGCGAGCCTTGCGGATTAAGTTCCTGCACGATGGCCCCTTTGACCGGCGCACAGAAATTTACTTCAATGTCGCTGTTGGCAAGCTGCTCGGCGTTGCCTCCGAAAAAGCTGAAGTAAGCGGGTGGCGGCACGTAATGCGTGATCATGGTCGCCGTCATGTTGGTTTCATTCAACTCCAGGAGCGGCATCGTCGAGTAGCACTGGGCCGTTGCTGGCTTGTAGGGCACGCATAGCACCTGTCCGGTGGGAAAGATGCGGTCGTTGCCGTTGTCCATCATGCCAATGCGGAAGACGCCTGTGGTATTGGGTGTAAAGTAGCTCATCCCATGCTGCGCATAGAACCAGTCAGTGGGATCGGTGGCGCCTACCAATTTGAAATCGCCGCCCTCGCCGAGGCGCCACATCACATCGCCCGATCCCTTGCCGTCAAGGAAGTTGATTTTGATGATCCAATTCTGGTGGCGCATGGAGAGCAACAGATTGTGGTCGTCGCTCGAATACAGCATGCCGTTCGAGTGCGTCCAGTCTGGAAAGTTCATCGGGCGCCGGTTAATGTCGAGGTGATCGAATGCATTCCACACCCAATCGGGATTGAAGCTTTGGTCCACATCCACCAGTGCGTCGCCAATTACGCTGGTTGCCCCCGTGGTTCCCTGCAGGTTCTTGAACGTTCTGGCATAAGTGGCCAGCAGCACCAAATGTCCATTGGGCAGCGGCAGCACGTTGTGGTGGAAGCTTCCGAGTTGATAGAGATTGCCCTCAGCATCCCGGAAGTTTCCAGCCGCCAGTTTCTGGTTCAGCGTTCCCATATTGAGGCTGTTCACCGTGTTTCCCGCCAGATCAATTTCCCTAATCTCGTTAATGATGCCGGAACTCTGCGCCTTGGTCAGTGACGACAGATAAGAGACGACCATCAGGAGGTTGCCGTTGGGTAACAACTGAATGCCCTGAATCAGGTCGGCGGGCGTATGAGAGTAGGCATAGGTCCAAATCACATTGCCACGCAGGTCGGTGGCAAAGGCCTGGGTGTCTCCTGCGGGGAGAAGGGTGTTCCACATTTCGATGCCTGGCTGCGGCGTCGCTCCAGAGGATGCGGAGGCATTGACAGCCGAGGTTGCCGGAGGTACACCCGTCATGCAGGTGTGGTCCACATCGTTGTACGTGGCGCCATTGTTCAGCGTTGCCTGCGCCCGCATGTGATACAGGGTCTGGCCCAGCATGCCGGCGACATAAATCTGCGCTTCGCCGCCATTTGCTGAAGGCGTTGCAACTTGCCATGTGTTCAGTCCGTAACCAGTCGTGGTCCCAAACTGCACGTTCATTTTCCCTGGAGCGGGAAGATAAAGCGAGTACTGCGCCACCTGCGGGTTCCCAAGTTCGAAGGGGCACGTTACCAGTGCGGGTGCGATGATCGACACCACTGCCGTGGCGTAGTTTTGTTGCGGCGATGCGGCCAGCGCAACAGTTACCGTTAGGTTCTCGCTCTGCGATACGCTGGCCGGCGCCGTGTAAAGCCCGCTGCTACTCACCGTACCCGTTGCCGAGCCACCGCCGCCGGCTCCATTCACTATCCACTCGACCGCTGCGCCGCCCGCACCCGTGACCGAGAAATTCATCGTCTGTCCCTGGCCGAGCGCGGCATATTGCGGAGAGATGGTCAGCGACCCGCTCTGGCTTGCTGCCGGCGGCGGGCTGGAGGGTGGAGCGGAAACCGGATTCTTTGGCTGCGTGACGGTCGAACGAAACGTAGCGCCGCCGCATCCGGCTAACAGCACCGCCGGCGCGAAACAGAGCGCTGCCCAAAGACCGGCCAGCCTGGCGCGATTTCTGGATCGATTTGCCAGGAGAAACCCCTCTCGATATGGGCGCCAAAAAAGCTCTACGTCCCCGCACTTCACCCTGGGATGCTTTGGGGAAGAGTCATCGTGCTGAATTCCAGCGCCATGGGGAAGTTATGGGCGGTAGTTTATGCTCGTGCCGGTATGAGAACCTAACCCCCCTCGCGATCTCACCGCGAAGGGGCGCATGCTGTTCTGTCTGGCCTTGAGTTCGTTACCAGCGAATACCGACGCTAATCGGAATCACCTTCGTACCGGCGGCTACACTTGTAGTTCCCAGCCCATTCGGCTGCGTGGTAATGGCCGGCGTGCGGACGTCGACGTAGCGCACTTCGGCAAAGAGTTTCATCTTGCTGTCCTGGTACATGCCGCCCATCCGGCGCTGGTAGCCGCCGCCAATATTAAAGCCGCCCTGGTTCGAGGAAAAATGCCCCACTACCTGAGGCGCATATCCGACGCCGCAATAGTAGAACTGGCAGAAATAGGTCGGCTGAACGTCGGTAAAACTGGTGACCTTGCGGTAGAAACCTCCTCCGCCGGTGAGGTAAACGTCGTTGCTGGACTTGGGAAACAGACTGACGACCGGATCGAGGGTAAGCGACCAGATGTGGGCGTGGCCGCCGGTGGCACCGGTCTCGGCGATCAGCGCGCCGGGCAATTTGTTGTCCATGAACTGATATTCAGCCAGCAGGGCGAAGCGCTTGTTGAAGTTGTAGCCACCGCCGAGGGTAAATTGTCCGCCCCAAGTGAGGTACTTCTTGTCGGTGGGAGCGCTCAAGCCGCCGCCAATCTCGAGGGCATATTTGCTGGCGAGGCTGCTCCTCCAGCCATGGCCTTCCTGGCCGGCGGCGGAAGAGGCTGCCGGGGTTGGCGCGGAGGGCAGCGCGGCGAGACTTTCTGGAGCGACGGATTTGGCAAGCAGGATGGAATTGGAGTCATTCGAAGAGGAGTAGCCGGCAGAACCGGACTGGCTGAGGGAGGGCGAGGACTGTGCGGCTGCCAGACCGGCTGCAAGGAGGGCTGCCGATCCAAGAAATCCAAAGCGCCGCATGAGCGGCAACCAAAGCGGTAGTGACATATTCACCTCGAAGACAGGATTGAGTTAAGTGCGTCCAGGCATTAAGGCACCGGGCAAAGAGTTAGACACATAATTGCGTAGAAAGGTTGTGGGGCAGGCGTGCAGAAAAATGAAAGGCCGGAATGAGGCTCCGGCCTTTCATTTTCGCAATGGGATTGCGATTACCCCTGGACGTCGAATTGTTCGGGGTGGAGCGTTGCATCGCTCTTGACGAGGATGTTTTTGCCGGTGAGCTCTTCAAATTCGACGAGCCAACTGGCGTTGTTCTGCTTGAGGACCTTTACGGTTTCCGGGTGGACGCGGAGCATGACATCGGCGCTTTCGAAATGCTTCTTCATCTTGCGCAGCTCGGTGTAGATCTCGTTGCAGACCGTTGTCGGGCTCTTGACCATGCCGGTGGCCTGACAGGTGGCACAGGGGACCGAGAGGGTGCGTTCGAGGGACTGCTTGACGCGCTTGCGGGTGATGGCGACCAGGCCAAAGTCGTTAAACTGCAGAACCTTGGTGGGGGCGCGATCGGCCTTGAGAGCTTCTTCAAGGGCGGCGAGAACCTTGTAGCGGTTCTTGCGCTCGTCCATGTCGATGAAGTCGATGACGATGATGCCTCCGAGGTCGCGGAGGCGGATCTGGCGGACGATCTCCGGGACGGCGTCAAGGTTGGTCTTGACGATGGTGTCTTCGAGGCGCGCCGACTTGCCGACATATTTGCCGGTGTTGATGTCGATGGCGACCAGAGCTTCAGTCTGGTTGATGACGATGGAGCCGCCGGACTTGAGCCAGACCTTGGAGCGGAGGGCCTTCGAGATTTCGTCCTGAATGCCGAAGTGCTCGAAGAGCGGCGTCTCCTTGGTGTAGAGCTTGACGCGGCGGACGAGGGTCGGCGAGAAGCGGTTGAGGAAGCGCACGATGCGCTCATAGTCGGCTTCGGAGTCGACCCAGATGTTGGCGAAGTTGGCGCTGACCTGATCGCGCAGGATGCGCTCGATCAGCGACAGGTCGTGATAGATGAGCGCGGGAGACTTTGAGGAGTCGGAGCGCTGCTTGATCTCGTTCCAGAGATGAATAAGGAAGCGAAGGTCGGCGCGGAGCTCTTCTTCCGAAGCGCCTTCGGCCGCGGTGCGGACGATGAATCCGCCGGAGGCCTCGCCGCGCTCGCTCACCAGAATCCGCTTGAGGCGATGACGCTCTTCCTCGGACTCGATCTTGCGGCTTACGCCGATGTGGGAGACGGTGGGCATGAAGACGAGGAAGCGGCCGGGAAGGGCGATGTGCGAGGTGATGCGCGCACCCTTCTTGGCGATGGGCTCCTTGGCGATCTGAACCAGAATCTCCTGGCCGGGCTTCAGCAGGTCGCTGATGATGGGCAGGTCGGAGGTCTGCATGGAGCGGCGCGAAGGGCCACTGCGGCCTCTGGCTCTGTCCCTGTCTGCGGGGGCTGCGGCGGGCGCGCCGGCTGTTGCGCCGCGTCCACGGCGTCCACCGCGGCCGCCACGGTCGCGGCGCGGCTGGCCGGATGTTTCGCCTGTTGAAGGCTGGCCAACAGCAGCGGTCTCCTCTTCGTCGGTTTCTCCATCGAAGGATTCGTCGTCGCCGTTCTTTTCGTCAAAGTCCAACTGGATGCGGTGATCGAGATGAGCTTCCTGTAGAAGTTCGCCGATGTCACCGGAACGAATCTGGGTGGGCAGCGTCTCCTCTTCGTAGTCGTCGAGGTCGTGCTCGTCCGCTTTTGAGCGGCGGTGGTGCGGGACGGCTTCGTACTCCTCGCCCTCGATGACCTCTTCTTCAATGAGTCCTGCGCCGGGGGCATAGGACGAGATGGTGCGTACCGAGCCCGGGACCGGCTTTGCCTCGGCGTCGCCATCCTTCTTCTTGCCGAAGCCGAAGAGGCGGAAGCCGGTTGGAGGCACGGGGTCGATGTTGTGAGAGGCGGAAGCGTCGGATTCGGGTGCGTCGATTTCGAACTCGACGGTCTCTTCTTCGGTCTGGCCGGCTTCAAACTCGGGCGCGAGAATGTGGGGTTCATCCTCGAACTGTTCAAACTCTTCGGCGAACTCGTCCTCTTCGACCTGATCGGGAGCTTCGCCGCCGCGGCTCGCGACGGAGACGGACTCTTGCGGCCCGGCTTCCGGCTCAGCTTCGCGGTTGCGATGCCGAGAGATGGATTCGCCAGGCAGCAGGCCGCTGCCGTCCCACTCGAGGGGAGCTTCAATGAGCGTGGAGGGCTTGGCGAAGCCGGAAGGGCGCGGCGCGGGAGGAGCAGACACGGGCTCGGACTTTGCGGCTTCGTCGGCGGGCTTGCCGCCGTATTTGGAGAGCGATTCGCCGGGCATGACGAAGGGGGCGGGAACCTGAGCCGATGGGCGAGGGGCGCGCGGCGCGGCGGATTCAAACGCTGAGGCCTGAATGTCGGGAGCGATCTCGTGCTCGAACTCGGCGGCAGGTTCGGGAGTGATCTCCAGAGACTGACCGGACTCGTGGCGTTCTTCAGAGGAGCTGGCCTGGCCGCGGGCTCCGCGGCGATGGCGGCGTCCCCGCCAGCGGCGTGAGCCGGCAGCGCCGGAATCGTCCTGGCCTTCGCCGGAAGGCTCGGAGGTTCCGAGGGATTCGGTCGCGGGGGCTTCGGTGGTTGCCGGAGCCGCTTCTTCTGCGGGGCGGCGTTCTCTGGGTTGGCGGTCCTGGCGCTGTTGGCCTGAGCGGGCGGGGCGGTCTTCGGAACGTCCTTCGGAACGGCTCTCTGGGCGGTCGGCCGTGGCGCTGGTGTGGCGGACTTCGCGGGGGGCCTGGGTGGCTCCGCTGGCCGCGGCTTTTTCGAGCTCGTCGGTCTCTTCCGAGTCCTCGAGCTCCATGAAGTCGGTTACATACAGGAAGGCGTCGCGCTCGAGACCGAGGTCTACAAAGGCGGACTGCATGCCGGGCAGGACGCGGGTGACGCGGCCGTTGTAAATGGACCCTGCCAGGGTGTATTCGTTCTCGCGTTCGTAGTAGATTTCCGCGAGCTGATCGTCTTCCAGAATTGCAAGCCGGGTTTCATGCGGCGTACTTGAAATGCAAATTTCCTTTGCCATCGTACCTTTCCGTCCGGCCGCTCAAGGCAGCCGGCATCTGCGGCAAGGAAGAATGGAGACGCGCAAGGCAGGTATGGGATGGGATGTGCGGAAAGGATGACCCGGAAGACTTTAACGTGACGGCTTCCGCGCGGCTTGTGGCCCGGAAGGGCGGCGAAGCAAGGCGGATGTTCATGGGAACCAGCCGAACGGTTTGAGTGCTGCGGAAATCCGATTGCAGAGAGTTTGTGGCCAACCAATAGGGGACCCCCAGCGACAGATCGTTGTCGATGGGCTGGGAGGATGCCGGAGATTCCGGCGGGGCCGTTTCACCGCTGGCGTGTGCATGGTCGAACTGCGCGGAAAAAGCCGGGCCTGAAAGCCCGAAGCTCTCTGCGCGTACCATGCAACTTGTAGTCCGCAAGCGGTTTTCCCGTCTCTGCGTGCTCATGAACCCTTGTCCTGCCGGGCGCGATCCATCGGGACCTTGCCGGCGAAATACTTGAAAATACTTCTCTTGCGGTCCGGACCGGTCCGGGGCAACGCAGGAGGCGAACTTGAGAATCGGCGTCCGGATTGCATGGCCGGCACACCTTTAGTTAACGAACCTGCGCATGCGGACATTCATTGCCGCACCCAGCGCGAGGAACGTAAACAGCACCGAAGACCCTCCGTAACTCATTAACGGTAAAGGAATTCCGGTGACGGGCATAAAACCGATGACCATGCCGACGTTGACCAGAATCTGAAAGGTCAACACAGCCACCACTCCCATGATAATCAGGGAACCGGACAGGTCCGCGGCCGTTTGAGCGTTCTGAATCAAACGCATCAATATGGAGAAGTATAGCAGCAGGACAAACACCGCGCCGACGAAGCCGTGTTCCTCGCTGAAGGCGGCAAAGATGAAATCGGCATGGGGGATGGGGAGGAAATTTCCCTGGGTTTGCGATCCCTTGGCTGCGCCCTGGCCCCAGATGCCGCCGGAACCGACAGCGATTTCGGACTGGAGGAGCTGGTAACCGGCTCCGCGGGGGTCGTTGCCGGGGTTCACAAAGCTTGTGAGGCGGGCTTTCTGGTAGGGCTTGAGGACCTTGCCGCTGGTCCAGGCGCCAGCCACGAAAACCAGGCCGACAGTGGTGAGGATGAGTGTCTGGCGGACATTGATGCCGCCGAAGAAGAGGCCGGCGAGCAGGATGGGCGCGTAGGTGAGGGTGGTTCCCAGATCGGGCTGCTTGAGGACCAGAAGCATGGGAATGACGACCAGAACAAAAGCCTTGAGGATGTCGCGCCAGGTGAGGTTCCGTCCGCCCAGGTTGGCGAAGTAGCGGGCCATGACCAGGATGAGGACCAGCTTGACCCACTCAGACGGCTGAAACATGACGGGGCCGAGCTTGAGCCAGCGGCGTCCGCCCATCGCCTTGTGCCCGACGACCAGGACAGCGGCGAGGGTCATGAGGCAAACGCCATAGGCCCACGGGGCCCAATCGAGCAGACGGTGATAGTCGATTTTGGAGAAGACGAACATGGCGACCAGGCCGGCGGCGATCCAAAACATCTGCTTGGTGTCGAAGCCGACATACTTGGTGTGGAGCGTGGCCGAGTAGATTTCAAAAACAGAGAGGGTGCAGAGCAGCAGCACCATGGCCAGCAGTGCCCAGTCGAACTCGCGAAAGCTGAAGATGCGGAGCCTGGAGCTCATGGCTTCCTTCCCTCAGTTGCGAGGCGCGCCACTTCCTGCGTGGGTTTGGCGGCAGCAGGACGGACGGCCGATGCGGTCAGGGATTTTTTCGCCGGGCGGGCGCCGGGGTGGGTTGCCGGTTTGGACTGGGCGACGATCTGGCCATTTTTGACGAGGAAGTCGCCGGATTGAATCTGTTCCTGTTTGCCGGCGGGGCCGGGTGCGGGGGTAGACCAGACAGCGCCCATCTCGACCGGCGCCGCTACCTTGGCGGGCGGAAGGTTGTGTGCAAGGCGGCGCTGCTTGTCGACATAGGCCTCGACCACCTTGGCGCCGATGCGGGCCGGGTAGTAGCTGAATTCGCCGTTTTGCCAGAGCACGGCGACCACCAACTCGGGATTGCGCCGTGGAGTGACGCCGACAAACCAGACATTGGGATCGTTGCTCCTGCTCTTGCCGATGCGGGCCAGCGCCACATGGCTCATCGTTTGTGCGGTTCCGGTTTTGCCGCCGAAGTCGATGCCCGCAAGGTGCGCCGAACCGGCGGTATGGAAGTAGCCGGGCTGGGTGACGTCGGCCATGCCGTCTGTGATGGTGATCCAGTTCTGGTAGTCGATAGGAATATACGCATTGCCACTGCCAGGATAGTTTTCCAGCAGCTCCTTGTAGAAATTCGGCGGCAGCTGATTGGGGAAGACGACGTGGGGGCGAACCATGTGTCCATCGGATGCGATGCCGCCGATGATGCGCGCCAGTTGCAGCGGAGTTGCCTCGACAGCTCCCTGGCCGATGGCGACATCGAGGGTTTCGTCCGGATACCAGCGGGCGTGGTAGTACCTCAGCTTCCACTGCGCGGAGGGCATGAGGCCGGCCTGCTCGCCGGGCAGATCGATTCCGGTCTTCTGTCCGAATCCGAATTCGGTGGCGTATTTTGCGATTTTTTCGATGCCCAGCTTATCGCCGAGCATGTAGTAAAAGGTGTCGCAGGAGTAGGGAATGGCGTTATGGATGTCGACCGCGCCGTGATGTTCGTCGCAGTGATGGTAGAAACCATAAGGACCCCAGCCGCCGGTGCAGTTGATCTTCATGTTCTCGGCAATGCCTTCCTGAAGGCCGGCCACGGACATGAGGATCTTGAAGGTGGACCCCGGCGCAAGCTGCGCCTGGATGGCTTTATTCATGAGGGGGTGGTCGGGGTCGTTGATGAGCTTGTTCCAGTCGGTGCGGTTGATGCGGACGGCGAAGGCGTTGGGGTCAAAGCTGGGCCGGGAGACCATGGCGAGGATTTCGCCATTGCGCGGGTCCATGGCGACGATGGCGCCGTTGCGGTCGCCGAGGGCCAGTTCGGCGGCGCGCTGCAGATCGTTGTCAATGGTCAGTTTCAGGTCCTGCCCTGGGATGGCGTGCTCGATTCCGAGGTAACCGACCTCGCGGCCGCGGCTGTCGACAATCACTTCGCGGGAGCCGTCCTGGCCGCGCAGAAGCTGGTCGTAGGTCTCCTCGACGCCTCCTTTGCCTACGACGTCGCCGGGCTGGTAGTAGGCAAAGCGCGAAGTATTGAGATCGCTGTCGCTTACCTCGCCCACGTAGCCGATGAGTTGGGCGGCAAAGCCGTTGCGCGGATAGAGGCGGCGTTCCTCGTCGATGGTTTCAAGCTCGGGCAGCTCGTTGCGATGCGCCTCGATGAAGGCGTGCTCGTCGGCAGTAATGTCCTGCTTGATGGGGATGGGCTGATAGCCGGGCGCCGTGCGGTAGCGGTGGAGGGTGGCGCGCAACTGATCGAGGTCGAGGTCGAGGCCGCGGGCGATCAGGGGCAGATCGGCATCTACGTTGTGGTTCTGCTCCCGGACCAGAAAGCAGGAGACGGACGGATAGTTGTCGACCACGAGGCGGTTTTCACGGTCGAACAGCTTGCCGCGCGGGGCCAGGATAGGCTCCTTGCGAATACGGTTCTGCTCGGCAAGCTGGCGAAAGTTCTGCGCTCCCAGCACCTGGAGCCGCCACAACTGCGCGGTGAGAACGAGCAATACGGCGAGAATTCCGTATTGCACCACTGTCAGCCTGATAGTGGAGAGCTTTTTATCGCGGCTGCCGTGGGTCGAATCCATTCTTCTATGCCTCAGGATACTGCGAGTTTCTTAGCGTTTCTATTCTCTGCTGCTTTTCGCTGTTCTAATTATTCTCTGATTTGCAGACGGTCTAGAAGGGGAAACAGCACCATGGCGATGAGCGAATTGCCGATGGCGCGGAGCAGTTCGGCGAACCAATGCAAATCCAGATCCAGACCGAGCAGAACGCGGCTGGTGAAGATGACGATCGCGCTCGAAAACAGAGAGAGCAGGAAAATGAGCGCCAGGCGGATGGTGTGGTTTTCGACGGCGACGCGGACGCCCAGCGACGCGGCCACAAAGCCGACCACGGTCAGGGCAACTCCGTTGATGCCGATGGCGTGGTGCGTGAGTGCATCTTCCAGGAGTCCCATGATGGCGCCCATGACGGTGCCCTGGATGGGACTGCGGCGGCCGAGAGCGAAGTAGATGGTGACAACCAGAGGCAGATCGAACCAGGCGTAGCGCCCCAACACGCGAGGGAGCCAGGCCTGCAGTACCAGAGACGCAAGCGGAACCAGTGCGTACAGCAGCAGCGGATAGCGGCGGATCTCAAGTTCGCGGCGTGAGCCTGCGCCCAGAACGGACATGGCTAGGGATTCCTTTCGGGCTTGGCTGTCTGGGGCTTGGCTGTCTGCGGCTTGGCGGACTGCGGTTCGACCGGCGCGGCGGAATTTGGGGCATCCTCTCCGTCGGGAGAAGTTTGCGGGTTGGCCCCCGGCGTAAACCGATCGGGATGCAGGGGCTGGGGCGGAGGAGCCGCGGGGTTAGGCTTCGAAGTATCGAGCAGCGGCTGCTGGTCGGGCGGAAGGTTGGGATTGATGAGCCCCGGAAGCCTCTCTGCCATGATCTCGGAGGCTTTCAACTGGTCCTTGATGGCCTCGGCCTCATCGCCTTTGACGGCCTCGCTGGTGGCCAGGTCCTGTTGCTGCACGGGCGACAAATGCGGTTCGGTGCTGGTGATGACAAGCACCTCGTCGAGGCTGCCCAGATGGGCGGCGGGCTTGAGGATGACGTCGATGAAGGCGTCGCGATCGGGATCGCGGACCACTTTTTCGACCTCTCCTACGGGGAGGCCGCGCGGGAAGACCAGGTCGCCGCCGGCGGTGAGAACCTTCTCGCCGGGCTTGATGCGCTCGTCGGCGAGGATGCCGACAATCTCAAGCTGGCCGTCGGCGTTGCCGGTGAGGATGCCGCGAATGCGGGTGGTGGCGAGAATAACGCCGGCGCCGCTGGTCTGGTCGTTGATGGCCAGCACCTGGGCGGTGCGGGGGAAGACTTCGCGCACCTTGCCGACGATGCCGTCGGCGGTAATGACGGCCATGTCGGGTTTGAGGCCGTAGTTTGAGCCCTTGTCGAGGTAGAAAACGCGCGACTGATCGGTGCCGCTGGAGCCGATGGCCTGGGCGGCAAGAGTGGAGTAGATGTATCTGTGCTGGAAGTCGAGCAGAGCCTGAAGGCGCTGACCCTGGCGGGCATCCTCAAGCAGCGATGCCTGTTCGAGCCGGAGCCGGTCGATGGTGTCCTGCAGATTCTGGTTCTGCCGGCGGACCTGGCGCAGGTCAATATAGTTCTGCCATAGTTCGACCGCGGTGATCTTGGTGGAGTGGATTGCTCGTTCCGGCGGCGCCACCAGCAATTGAGCCCAGAGCCGGATGAGCCGGACGCCGGACGCGTCCTTTGGGTTGGCGGTGCTGATTCCTTCTCCTGTACGGCGCACCTGCATGGCAAGCCCCAGGATCTGCGCCACAAGGAGGGCGAACAGCACGATGAGGTTCCGGTAGCGGGAGAAGGCGGATTCCATATTCGTTCAGGGTTCAGGGGTCAGGGATCGGGGATCAGGAATTCGGCTGCGGCGACCGGTTGTCTTTCGATTCGAGTTGCGGGCGCCCGCTGCACTCGACTTCGTTGCTCGTTCTGCAGATGCCCTGATCCGTGCCCCCTGAACTCGATTTAGTCGATCTTGATTTTGCGCAGCAGCCGGAAATCGGAGAGCATCTTTCCGGTTCCGAGCACTACGGAGGCGAGTGGGTCGTCTGCGACGGAGACGGGCAGGCCGGTTTCCTCGCGAATGCGCTTGTCGAGATTCTTGATGAGCGCGCCGCCGCCTGTGAGCACGATGCCGCGGTCGCTGATATCGGCGGAAAGCTCGGGCGGAGTGCGCTCGAGCGCAACGCGGATGGCGTTCATGATGACGGCGATGCACTCGCCGAGGGCCTCGCGAATTTCGCTGTCGTCGACGGAGATGGTTTTGGGCACGCCTTCAATGAGGTTGCGGCCCTTGATCTCCATCGATAGAGGCTTGTCGAGCGGGAAGGCGGAGCCGATCTCGATTTTGATGTGCTCGGCGGTGCGCTCGCCGATGAGCAGGTTGTACTTGCGCTTGAGGTAGTTGGTAATGGCCTCGTCCATCTGGTTGCCGGCCATGCGGACCGAGCGCGAATAGACGATGCCGGACAGCGAGATGACGGCGATGTCGGTTGTGCCGCCGCCGATGTCGACGACCATGTTGCCGCCGGGCTCGGTGATGGGCAGCCCCGCGCCGATGGCGGCCACCATGGCCTGCTCGACCAGGTAAACCTCGCTGGCTTTGGCGCGGTAGGCCGAATCTTCGACGGCGCGCTTTTCCACCTGCGTGATCTCGGAAGGGACGCCGATGACGATGCGGGGATGGACGAGCATCTTGCGGTTGTGCGCCTTCTGGATGAAGTAATTGAGCATCTTTTCGGTGACTTTGAAGTCAGCGATGACGCCGTCTTTCATGGGCTTGATGGCCACGATGTTGCCGGGCGTGCGGCCCAGCATATCCTTGGCTTCCTTGCCCACAGCTTCCACCTCGCCGGTGTTCTTGTTGATGGCGACAATGGAGGGTTCGTTGACAACAATGCCCTTCCCGGCTGCGTAGACCAGGGTGTTGGCAGTGCCAAGATCTATGGCCAGGTCGCTGGAAAACATGCTGAAAAGCGAACGAAGGCCGTGCGAACGGGAAGAACGTGCAGGGTATCCGGTCAATGACATTTGGGAGCTAGCTCAACCTCACACTCCATTGTACGGCCAGAAGGCGGAAACAGCGGCGATGGTCCCGAAAGGCAACGGAAGCAGATCCATTTTTGAACCATCAGTGCCATTCTGGTAGAAAGTGCGGTAAGCGCATGTGCCCTGCGGCGGGTCGCGGCACGGCGTTTTGAAGCGGAGGCTGAAGGGTTTGGAGTACTATTTCAGCCGGGTCGAGATTGCCAGGGCTTGCTTCTGAGCTCCGACTCCTTTTATTACGAGGGCCTTATGACTTATCCGGTGTTTCACAATCTGATTGGTGGCCAGTGGCTGCCTGCCATAAGCGGCAAGACCATTCTGAACCTGAATCCGGCCGATCACTCGGACGTGGTGGGAGCGTTTCCCTCTTCGCGCGCCGAGGATGTGGCGCTTGCGGTGGCCGCTGCGAAGAAGGCTTTCGCGGCGTGGAGGCTGGTGCCGGCGCCCAAGCGGGCGGAGATTCTGGTTCGCGCTGGCAATCTTCTCATGCAGAACAAGGAAAAATACGCGCGGGACATGACGCGAGAGATGGGCAAGGTGCTGGTCGAGACGCGCGGCGATGTGCAGGAGGCGATCGACGAGGCGTTCTACGTGGCCGGTGAAGGGCGGCGGCTGTTCGGGCAGACGACGCCGAGCGAACTGCAAAACAAATTCGCGATGAGTATACGGATGCCTCTGGGCGTGGTTGGCCTGATTACTCCGTGGAATTTTCCCATGGCGATTCCGAGCTGGAAGTTATTTCCGGCGCTGGTGTCGGGCAATACCTGCGTCATCAAGCCGGCGACTGATACGCCGCTTTCGACGTACAACCTGGTGCAGACACTGATGGATGCGGGATTGCCGCCTGGCGTGGTGAATCTTGTGGGCGGAAGCGGATCGGCGGTAGGAATGGCATTGGTGGAGCACCCGGATGTGCGGGCCATCAGCTTTACCGGGTCGAGTGCGGTGGGCTCACTGGTGGGACAGCGCGCGGCGGCTGCGTTCAAGCCGGTTTCGCTCGAAATGGGCGGCAAGAACGCGCAGATTGTGATGGACGACGCTAATCTGGATCTGGCGCTGGATGGCGCGCTGTGGGGAGCTTTCGGCACCACCGGGCAGCGCTGCACGGCTACGAGCCGCATCCTGTTGCAGCGCGGGATTGCCGCGGAATTTACGGCGCGGTTTGTGGAGCGCGCGAAGAAGCTGAAGGTGGGAGGCGGATTGGATGAGTCGGTCGAAGTCGGTCCGCAGATCAATCCAGGCCAGATTGAAACTTCGGCTAGGTATGTCGAGATAGCCATGGGCGAAGGAGCCAGGTTGCTTACCGGCGGCCACGCGCTCACTGAAGGTATCTACGCGCACGGCACTTACTTTGCGCCAACCGTGCTGGGCGGAGTTACTCGTGCGATGAGAATCGCGCGCGAGGAAGTTTTCGGTCCGGTGGTAAGCCTGATTGAGTTCGACACCTTTGAGGATGCGATCGAGATTTCTAATTCGATTGACTACGGCCTCAGCGCGGCGCTCTACACGAGGGACGTAAACCGCGCGTTTGTGGCCATTCGCGATCTGGAGGCGGGAATCACATACATCAATGCGCCTACAATCGGCGCCGAGGTCCACTTGCCTTTTGGCGGCGTGAAGCATACGGGCAACGGGCATCGCGAAGGCAATGGAGCCATCGACTTCTTTACAACGTGGAAGGCTGTGTATGTGGATTACTCCGATACGTTGCAGCGGGCGCAGATCGATAATGCCGAGTGAGTGACCTGGGCCTGTCATGAACTATGGAGCGGGCAGCGGAGGAGTTACCTTCTCAGTCTTGCGCGCTCGACGACGTTGCCTACGCCGGCGAAGGTGCAGGCCCCGGTTTCGTCGCACCTGTAATGGATCGCGACAGGGAAGTCGCGGTTCTTGAGCGCATTGGCGACGGAGTCTGTTTTGTCGATAACGAGGGCCTTCCCCGCTCTGGTTGCAATGACTCCAGTGGATGCATCGAACCAGATGATCTGGTCGTCTCCCTCGATGGAGATGGGTGAGACTTCTGGCCGTGATCTGCGCCTGCCGCTTGCGGCTTCCGATGCCCTCAAGTTTCCTGAATTCTTGCCCGTAGAACCCTGATCGCCCGATTGGTCTCCATTCGAGTCCGTCGATTCAGGTTGGGCAACAACCGGAAAGTTGGAATTGAAGCCCCAGGTGGCGGCGTCGTCGAATTGTTGCTTTGTGCAGGGCAGAATCCCCTGGGCGCTGATGGATGCGATATTCCCATCCGTGCCGAGATCGTTCTGGAAGAGATCGTTGCCGTGTTCCCGGTCGATTTCCCGAAGTTGAAGCTTGGCGAGTGAGGTGGTTTGGTTTATCTGATTTTGAATCTCGGAGGAATTGTCCAGCCTTCTGACTCTCTTTGCAGACCTGGGATCCGGCTCAGCTGCGGCGGGGGGCGCTGCGTTGCGGGGATCGTACTTCAATAGAACGGTATGGCCGCACAACACTGTGCCGAAGGGATCCTTGAGTTGAATGTCGATGAAAAGCGGGCGCGGTGAAGTGCTGACCGCGGCGATAAACGCCGCGCGCTGTTCCGGTGCGCTGGGCTCAATGGTGACTTGGTAGGCGAGCCTGTTGTCGCCCCATTTCGCATTGAGGTGGCCCTTGAGACCGAATTGGGCGGTAGTGATGGCGCCCATGTCTACGGGTGCGTTCTGGCGGGCAGAATGTATGAAGAGAGCCGCGATGGCACAGCCCACGAGCAGCCCTGACGCTATGCCGATGATAGCGTAGACGCGAGTTTGATTCGCTCCGACCTTCGCAGGCTGGTGGCTGGCGGTTCCGGTCTCCGCCGGTTGGGCCTGGGCAGGCAAAGGTTCGTCGGCGACGCGTCGCCCTTCGGCGGGAGTCCTGGCAATCGCGCTGTAGAGCCGGCTCGCGGCGGTGAAGTTGGCCTCGGGTTCCTCCCGCTTGGATGGAATGATGTCGTAATCCTGTCGCGGCCGTTCCCCTTCAGGATTTTCGTCGCTGGGAACTTTCGTTTCCGGGTCAGTCATTCTATCCCCTCTTTGGAACACTCAACTTTCGTTGTCTTTGGAATCAATAACATTGGACCACGCATGGGTGTTCGTGAAAACCCCAAAAGTGTCACATTGGACCTATTCTGTTACTAACGTGCGGAAGAATCGGCTGATCGTGCGTCTTGTTTTCGCCACTATGACCCTGGTTCCTCCAGCACATCTCTCATTGCAAAGCTGGTCTCGATGCGGGTAACGCCGGGCAGGTGGGAGAGCTCGTTCTGGTGCAGCCGGCCGTAGTCGTCGATGCCGGCGACGCGCGCGACGAGCATGTAATCGTACTGGCCGGCCATGAGATGGCAGCTTGTGATTCCCTTGATGTGACGGATGGCGTTCTCGAAGGCTCCGAGGATGTCGGCGGATTGGCGTTCGAGAGTGACGCGAATGTAGACGGTTCTGCGCTTGCCGAGCAGGCGGTCGTCGATCAGGGCACGGTAGCCGCAGATGGCTCCGGAGGCCTCAAGAGCCTGGATACGGCGCGAGGCGGCCGATGCGGAGAGGCCCACGGCTTCGCCCACTTCAAAGTTGGTGGCGCGGCCGTTCGGTTCCAGGTAGCGGAGAATAGCGGCGTCAAGCTCGTCGAGGCTTCCGGAAGCAGATTTCGCTCCTTCCGCCCTCTCCCGATCGGTTGATTCATGCATTAATGCGCTATTTTTATCATGTTTTGTTCCCATTGTGTACTTTTATCACGAAATTTGCATACATTGGAAGCGACTTGCGACGTACGATTCTTGGCAGCTATCCACGGGGGGGGCTTGCCCCGACTCCTGCGGCCCTCCGACTTGCATGAACGAGTCCGGGTTTTGCAATGCAAATTGCTTTCGGCGGCATCCAAGCCAGGAGTCATCTTTTCCAGGAGAAGCACATGATCATCGGCGTTCCCAAGGAAGTTAAGGACAACGAGGCGCGCGTCGGCGTAACGCCGGCGGGCGTGAAGGCTCTGACCGAGGACGGCCACAAGGTATTGCTGGAGACGCAGGCGGGGGCACAGTCCGGCTTTCCAGACGAGGAGTATCAGAATGCCGGCGCGGAGATCGTTGGCGAGCCTGGTTATGTCTGGGGCAAGTCGGAGATGGTGGTCAAGGTGAAGGAGCCGATTGAGCGAGAGTATGTGTTCTTCCGCGAGGGGCTGGTGCTGTTTACGTACCTGCACCTTGCGCCTTTGCGGGATCTCACAGACAAACTGTTGGAGTCGAAGATGATTGGCATCGCCTACGAGACGGTGCGCGACCGGAAGCGCACACTGCCGCTGCTGACGCCCATGAGCGAGGTGGCGGGACGGATGAGCGTGCAGGTGGGCGCGGCGTACCTTGAGAAAGAGCGTGGCGGGCGCGGGATTTTGCTGGGTGGCGTTCCGGGCGTTCCTCCGGCGCATGTTTGCATCATCGGTGGCGGCGTGGTGGGCACCAATGCCGCCAAAATCGCGCTGGGCTTTGGCGCCAAGGCAACGCTTTTTGACGTGAACCTGGACCGGCTGCGCGAGCTGGACGATATTTTTGGCGGGCGGCTGTATACGGTGGCGTCGAACAGCTATAACGTGGCCCAGGCTACGAGGGAAGCGGATCTGGTGATTGGCGGAGTGCTGATTCCTGGGGCGACGGCGCCAAAGGTTGTAACCCGCGCCATGGTGGCGGGAATGAAGAAGGGCGCTGTGATTGTGGACGTGGCGATCGACCAGGGCGGATGCGTGGAGACGGCGCGGCCCACCTCGCATTCCAATCCGAGCTATGTGGTGGACGGAGTGGTGCACTACTGCGTGACGAACATGCCGGGCGCGGTGCCGCACACATCAACACTTGCGCTGACGAATTCGACCTTCCCTTATGTGCTGCGTATCGCCAACCTGGGCGCGCGCGAGGCTCTGAAGCAGGATGCGGGACTGGCCGAAGGACTGAATACGTGGATGGGTGCGCTGCTATGTCGCGGCGTGGCGGAGAGCCAGGAGCGGGCATGGACAACCGCGGCGAGCATGCTTGCGTAAAGTCAGATTCCCGCCGCGGTGACGTAAAATGATCCTTCATTCGGAGGAGACCATGGAACGTCGCCAATTTCTTGCTGCCTCAATTGCAACCTCAGCTGCTGCCCTTGCCGGCAATGCTGCCGCCCAGGCCCCGGCTTCCGCCGCGCGCGAGTTCTACCAATTGCGCCGCTACACCTTGATGAGTGGGCCGCAGTTGAAGCTGACGGAGAATTACTTTGCCGACGCGCTGATTCCGGCGCTCGGGCGCATGGGGATGGGGCCTGTTGGTGCCTTCAAACTCGACTTCGGGCAGGATACGCCGACCTATTACCTGTTGATTCCTGGCTCCTCGGTGGCGACGCTCGCGGAGCTGGATTTGCAACTCGGCAAGGATGAGAATTTCCTGAAGGTGGCCGCGCCATTCTGGAATGCCACCGCGGCGGCGCCTGCGTTTCAGAAAGTGGAGATCTCACTGCTGGCGGCCTTTGAAGGCTGGCCAAAGCTGACGCTGCCGGCCTCGTCGGCAACCAAAGGCAAGCGTATTTTTCAACTGCGCACCTACGAGAGCCCGAGCAACGGCGACCACGTGAGCAAGGTGAAGATGTTCCACTCCGGCGAGTTCGAGATTTTTCTGAAGTGCGGGTTCCATCCGGTGTTTTTTGGCGATGCGCTGTTCGGCTCGCAGTTGCCGCACCTGACTTACATGCTTGCTTTTGAAAACATGACGGAGCTCGAGGCGAAGTGGGATCTGTTCCGCGACGATCCGGCATGGAAAAAGCTGTCGAGCGATCCGCGCTTTGCGTTCGACCAGATTGTGACGAACATTTCTAACGTGACGCTGAATCCGCTTGGCTGTTCCCAGATCTGAGACGGTGAAATCGCAGGCCTCTGACTGGAGGCCTGCGGCAACTCCGTTTTCGGTTCCCTATTCCCTATTCGCTGCTTCTATAATCGCCCCATGCAATTCTTCAGCGATCCTCGACGGCGCTCCGTGGCTGTGCTGGCGTTCGGGGTTCTTCTGATCTTTGCGTTCCTGGGTACTCTGCAGGCCTTCAATATCCGTGTTCTGAATCCTGTGACGGCCGGGGAGACGGTTGTTTTTACCGGGCTCACGGTTGTGGTGTTCCTGCTGCTGATGGTTCTGCTGATGCTGCTGCTCAGGAACATCCTGAAGCTGTATGCGGACCAGAGCAGCAGCGCGCTGGGGGCGCGGCTGCGGACGCGGATGGTGCTGGGCGCGACGTTGATTGCGCTTACGCCCGCGGTCTTCATGTTTCTGTTCAGTTTTCTGCTGATGAACCGGTCGATCGACCGCTGGTTTTCGCAGCCCACGACCGAGTTGCGCGAGGACTCGACGCGGGTGGTGCTGGAGTTGGCGCAATACGTTACCAGCAATGCGCGCGGCGAGGCGGAGTCGATTGCGGCCTCGGGCGCCGTTGACCGCGACATGAATACCCTGCAGGACGTGCTGACCTCGCATCGCGTGACGCTTCAGGGTGGTTTCGTGGTGATCTACGACCGAAACCGGCGCGAAGTGGCGCAGTTCGAGGCTCCACCGGCGTCGAGCGAGGCCACTCTGATTCCGTGGCAGGATCAAGGTTCGAGCGAAAGCACTGCGGTTCGTGGGCCGCTGACGTCGATTCTGCTGCCCGCCGCGCAGCATAGCGACGTGCAGGTGTTGAAAGTCGCGGGCATGGAGTATGCAGTCGGCATGGCGGCAACCCAGTCGGGCAGGATGGTGGTGGCGGCGCTGCCCATGCCGCAGGGACTGAGTCAGACCACCACGCGTATTCGCGCCGGCGCGGCTGCCTACTGGCAGCTCTTCCGCACGCGCAACAGCGTCCGCACGATCTTCTTCATGATGCAGTTGCTGATCACGGTGTTCATCTTCTTTTCCAGTTTGTGGCTGGCCATGTTTCTGTCCAAGCAGATCACGCGGCCGGTGGAGGCGCTGGGCGTGGCGATGGATGAGATCGCGGCCGGCAAATACGAACACCGCGTGGCCACGATTGCGTCTGGAGAGATGGGCGATCTGGTGCGGGCTTTCAACCACATGGCGGCAGACCTTGAGACAAGCCGACTGTTGGCGGAAAGCTCGTCGGCGCAACTCACCAAGGCTAACCAGGCAATCGAGGAGCGGCGGCGCGAGCTGGAGACGATTGTGGAGACGATACCGAGCGGCGTGGTTACGCTGGACGGATCGGGCACAGTGCTGCAGGCGAATCGCGCCTTTGCGGCGTTGATGGGCCTGCGGGAAGATATTTCGCTGGCGGGAGAGAAATTTGAGACGCTGCTTCCGGCGGAACTTGCGGAAGACATGACCGGGCTGATCCGGCGCGGTCAGCGCATGGGCGCTGCATCGACTGAAATTGAATTTCAGGCTCGAGGCAGGAGTATTCATCTGGCCATTACCAGCGCACGGCTGGAGCTGACGCGCGGACAGACAGGCAACGTGCTGGTGGTCGAGGACACGACCGAGTTGCTGCGTGCGCAGCGCCAGTTGGCGTGGAAGGAAGTGGCGCAGCGGGTGGCGCACGAGATCAAGAATCCGCTGACGCCGATCGCGCTTTCGGCCGAGCGGATTGGCAGGCATCTCGATCGCGGGCAGCCAGATTCAATGAACGTGATCCGCAAGTGCAGCGAGGTGATTCTGGCTTGCGTGGGAACATTGCGGACGCTTGTGGATCAGTTCTCCGCGCTGGCGCAGTTTCCCGCGCCGCAGCCGCGCGTCTGCGACATCAATCGAGTTACCGAAGAAGCCCTGGCGTTGTTTTCCGGCCGTTTGGAAGGGATCACGGTGCAGCGGAATCTGGAGGCTGGGCTGCCCACGGTGCTGGCCGACCCCGATGCCTTGAGGCGTGCGCTGGCCAACCTGATCGACAATGCCGCCGAGGCGATGCAGGGAAGTCTGCTTCGCGTGCTTGGCATTCGGACCGCGCTCAGTGAAGACGGCGGAGCTGTTGAGATTACCATCTCAGACACCGGGCATGGGCTGACGGATGAGATCCGCGAACGGCTGTTCTTGCCCTTTTACTCCACAAAGCATCGTGGCACGGGTCTGGGTTTGTCGATTGCGGCCAAGATTGTGCAGGAGCATGGAGGGTCGATCCGCGCCGAATCTAACAGTCCCAAGGGAGCGCGCTTTCTGCTGCGGCTGCCGCTGATGGAGCAGGAAACGCCGCCCGGCGGAGCTGTGCTTGAAGGCAAAACCGAAAATGCCGTGAAGGGATTGACCTCGTGAATCACATTCTGGTGGTAGACGACGAAGCGGAGATACGGACATCGCTCGAAGAGATTCTGCGCGAGGAAGGCTACGGCGTGGCCGGTGCGGCAACCGCTGCCGAGGCTATGGTGCTGCTGCAGGATGCACCGTACGACGTGGTGCTGCTGGATATCTGGCTGCCGGACCGCGATGGGTTGGAGGTTCTGGGGGATGTGCGCCAACTGGCTCCCGAGATGCGGCCGGAGGTGATCATCATCAGCGGACACGGCACCATTGAAACCGCCGTGAAGGCTACCAAGCTTGGCGCCTACGATTTTCTTGAGAAGCCGCTCTCGCTCGACCGCACGCTGATTGTGGTGAAGAACGCCGTGGAGGCGCGGCGGCTGCGCTCGGAGAATCAGGAGTTCAAGCGTCAGTTCAGCGTCAGCTCGGTGCTGACCGGGGAGAGCGTGCCGCTGAAGGCCCTGCGGCAGCAGATCAAGCTGATGGCGCCGACCAACGGACGGGTGCTGATCTACGGCGAATCGGGCACGGGCAAGGAGCTGATCGCTCGCTCAATTCACGCCGAGAGTCTGCGCCGCGACCGCGTGTTTGTGGAGCTGAACTGCGCGGCCATTCCCGAGTCGCACATTGAGGCGGAGCTTTTTGGCTATCGGCATGGCGTTCAACCGGGCGGACCGCCGGAGCAGCGCGGAACGCTGGAGCGCGCCGACGGAGGGACTTTGTATCTGGATGAAGTGGGCGACATGAGCCTGAAGACGCAGGCCAAGATGCTGAGCGCTCTCGACGATCAGATGTTTACACCGGTGGGGGGTACGCAGCCGTTGCGCGTGGACGTGCGGCTGATCGCCTCAACCAACAAGGATCTCGAAGAGGAGATTGCCAAGGGCAACTTTCGCGAAGACCTGTTCTACCGGCTCAATGTTGTGCCTTTTTTTGTGCCGCCGCTGCGCGAACGCAAGCAGGATATTCCGCTGCTTGCGCGTGAGTTTCTGGCCGAGTTCGGCCGACAGTACGGACGCGCGCGCATGGAGATCAGCGAAGAAGCGCTGGCGACACTGGCTCTCTACCACTGGCCAGGCAACGTGCGCGAACTTAAAAATGTGATCGAGCGGGTCATGATCCTGAATCCCCGCGCGCTGCGCATCGAGCGCAAACACCTGCCGCCGCTGACGCACAAGGCGGGCACGCGGTCGACTGAAGAATTTTCGAGCCTGCAGCAGGCGCGCGACGCTTACGAACGCGAATACATACTGAAGAAGATAGAAGAGGCGCGGAATAACATCAGTCACGCCGCCGAACTGCTGGGGCTTGAACGCAGTCATCTTTACCGCAAGATGAAAGCGCTGGGCATCAGTGTGCGCGAATAGAAAGCAACGGCACAAGGCCGCTGCGT
This sequence comes from Occallatibacter sp., assembly GCA_035529815.1. Lineage (GTDB taxonomy): Bacteria > Acidobacteriota > Terriglobia > Terriglobales > Acidobacteriaceae > Telmatobacter. The sequence goes on from DATKWA010000046.1 coordinate 34,703, forward strand.
CCGACGTTCGATCCTGAATCCTCCCATGCGGAGACAACAAACAGGCTGATCTTGTTTATCGCCGTCGGTCGAAAGAGAGCCTGCCCGCGCCAAGACACGCAATCGCAATCAACCCCAGCAACATGCAGAAGTCTGTGCGGCCTTCATGCATGGCCGCCCAGAATCCCTGCTTGTGCAGCAGGGGAACCTTGGTGGTCGCAATGGCGACGCCGATGGTGATGAGCAGCGGAACGACCGCGTAGAGGGTTGCGATTCCGAGGATCAGCATCGATCCACAGACGATCTCCACCACGCCGACAAACGGCCCTGTGAAGTGCGGAAAAGGGATGCCGATCTTCGCGAAGCGGCCCCAGCCCAGTGTTTCGGGAAAGAGGAACTTCTGAATTCCCTCCGAAAGAAAAACCCAGCCCACGAGCAGGCGGAGAAGAAGCAGTCCGCAACTGACGCGCGTACCCGATGTCGCTGAAGCTGCCATCAATCCTCCGGCGAGAGCGCGCATTCACTCCGCACAGGCTCCTCGCACCGACTGACCGGAATTGTAGCACCGGCCTGATTCAATAGGGCGCCAGGACGTTGCCGATTCGCTCTATTTGGTTTCAACGCTCGTCCGACTGCTTCAGAATTGGTCCCAGCGAACCGGGATTGTCCGGCGTGGATGGATCCACGCGGAAGTCCCACACCGACTGGTTGATATCGGATGCGGAGAGAATCTCAACCAGTGCATACTCGCCGATGGTGAGTTTTTGCTCGGGTTGGATGCGGAGCCAGTGCTTGCCGGGCAGCACCTCAACTTTGGCCGGAATCACGTTTTCATCCTGAGTTACCTTGCCGGTCGGGCTTACGCGGACCGCGCCGACGATGCGTACGGCCCTGCGCTCGTCAACGCGAACAATAGCAAAGCCGGACTTGGCTGAGTGCGCGCCGTGCTTGCTGTCCTTGTCCGCGCTGGCGTGGCTGGTGTCGATGGTGACAGCATGTGAAAGCACTGGCTCAACATCGTCGCTGACGTTGAGCGAGAGATAGATTGCAGGATCGTTGACATGCAGATGAACCTTCGCGTGCGTACCGTCGAGTTCGAGGTTTGCCTTTGATGCGGCCAGCGGATTGAGCACGCTGACGCCGTGGCGGTTCTTCGAGTTCATATTGAGGTCGACGGGCGTGAGTTCGACCAGTTCCGGCGTGCCCTGAAAAGTGTCGAGCGCAAAGACGCCATCTTCATCGGGCAGTTCCAGGCCTTTGGCAACCTCGGGCATGCGGGCTTCTTGCAGGGCGCGCTCTTCGGTCTCTTCTTTGTCGATGTCCGCGGCCTCTTTCATCGCCGGCGAGGGCTCTTCACCAGTTGGCGTCGCATGATCCCTCTCCCACTTGCGCGTAGCGTCCCAGTCCACCAGCTCGACGGGCATCTCCTCCCAGTCGCCGCGCTCCAGGGAAAGGTAGCGCACGCGATCGCCGGCGATGTTGTACTCGCGCACTAACTGGTAGGAGCCGTCCTTGAGGATGAGGCGATGGTTTTTGGCCAGGCCGGGCGCGTCGGGCTTTAAAACGAGCGGCGTCTGCTTCTGGCCGTTTGAGGCCGATTGCGCTCCAGCCAGGGGCGTCGCCAGCAGAATGGATGCCGCGAAAACAATCATGATGCGGCATTCATTGCCAGCGCGCATTGGAGGGAGTTTGCTCATCGCACACAGTTTAGACGAGCCGGCATCCCTGGTGTTGCAGTCCGGTGGCAGCGAAAGTTCAGGGCGGATGCGCAACCGTATTTGGCTCCTATGCGTCCAATTTTGTGTATCCTTGAAGCAAGGGCCGATTTTTGACTGGATTCAAGACCCAATTCCGCAGTGATCGCCGCGCCAAGTCACGTACTTTGCCGGTAATAGGTATATTGTGTCTTGTTCTGATGGCCCTGCTGACCGTGGCCCAGGTAGCGCACGTTCACCCAAACGAAGCCGCTGCCGACCATTGCCCGCTGTGCATCTCCATGCACTCCGCGGCTCCGGTCACTTCGGCGTCTGCCGCTGCGGTTGTGCTGGTTCAGGTTGGAACTTCCACACCTGTTTTCCGAGTGCGCGCGATCGCTCGGAACTGGCATCCCAAGCTCTTCACGCGTCCCCCTCCCGCCGCTTGCTAGAGCATCTTTTCCTAGTTTCCTATTCTGTAATTTTTCGCTGCGGCTGCCCCCACCCGATAACCGGCCGGGAAAAGTTGGCGCAACCGAAAGAGCAAGCGCGATGGAACGGTGAAAAGTGCTCTCGATGCCCAGAAGATGCTGCGGAGGCGTAAGCCGCGGCCTTCATTCCGCACTTTTCAGCCATCATGAGGAGATTATCCCTATGCCGTTTATACGCGGCGTTATTTTTCGCATTCTTCCCCTTGCCGCTCTGGTTTTTGCGGCGCTTTCAGTTCCAGCGCAAAGCGGCAATGCCGGCGCCGTGCGCGGCACCGTCACCGACCCAAGCGGCGCCGTGATTCCAGACGCTTCGGTTCACCTGACCAACGATGTCAGCGGATTCGACCGCACCGCTTCAACCGATGCTCTCGGTCAATTTGAATTCCCTAACGTTCCGTTCAACACCTATCGAGTTCAAGTGTCTGCCCCTGGCTTTGCGCCTTTGAGTCAGAGTTTAGGCATTCAGTCAGTTGTCGGAACCAGCCTTAAACTGATCCTGCAGATTGCCGGCTCTTCTCAAACCGTGACTGTGGAGTCAACCGGCGACATGGTTGAAACCGACCCCACCTTCCACACCGACGTGGACCGCGACATGTTCATCAAGGTACCGATGGAGAGCCAGTCGTCTACTCTGAGTTCCCTGGTTACGGAGACCACACCCGGTGTATCGGCGGATTCGAATGGGCTCTTCCATGGGCTCGGCGATCACGCGTCCAACTCGTTTTCAGTGGATGGCCAGTCGATTACCGATCAGCAGAGCAAGGTATTCTCCAATCAGTTGCCTTCTAATTCGATTCAATCCATTCAGGTCATTTCCGGCGCGCCGCCGGCCGAATACGGCGACAAGACCAGCCTGGTGATCGTGGCGACTACGCGCTCCGGGCAGGGAATCACCAAGCCTACCGGCAGCGTCAGCAGTTCCTATGGCTCCTTCGGGTCCGCGACGGGCGCGGTCGATTTGTCTTATGGCGGCAAAAACTGGGGAAACTTTATTGAAGTAGATGGCTTGAATACCGGGCGCTTTCTCGATCCGCCGGAGTTTACCGTCTTCCACGACAAGGGCAACGAGCAGAATATTTTTGATCGCGTGGATTACAGCTATACGCCGGTCGACTCGCTCCACCTGGATCTCAATTACAGCCGGTCGTGGTTTCAGACACCTAACTCCTACGACAACCTCAATGTAAACAATGTGGTGAGTGGAGGCGCCGGCGCCGCGCCCGTGTTTGCCAACGTGGGCGATACTGACCAGCGCTCGAAGATCGGGACCTTCAATATTGCGCCCACCTATACGCGGATTATCAATAACAATGCGGTGCTGAACGTGGGAGCTTTTGTCCGCAAGGATAACTACAATTACTATCCCAGCGGCAATCCTCTGGCCGACCTGGGGCCGGCGAACCTGCAAACTTCTTCAATTTCTCAGAACCGCACGCTGACCAATACTGGCATTCACTCGGACTTCTCGTATGCGAAGGGAATCCATAACTTCAAGGCTGGCGCGCAGTACGAACAGACTTTTCTGCGCGAGCGTGATGCACTGGGCGTTGTGGATGCCGTTTACAATGCGCCGTGCGTGGATGTAATCAGCGGCGCTCCATTGCCTGGATATTCCAGTCCATCGCAATGCCCTGGCGGCTCGGCGGGCCAGAATCCTAACTACCAGGCTGTGCTTGCGCCCTACGACTTTACGCGCGGTGGTGCTTATTACAACTTCTTCGGCCACGCCGACGTGAAGGAACTGGCGCTCTATCTTCAAGACGAGATGAAGGTCGGTAACTGGGACCTCAACCTGGGACTGCGCGAGGACGTCTACAACGGCCTTACCGCGGCGAACCAGACCGAGCCCCGCGTGGGCATCTCGTACAATATCAAGCAATCCGGCACCGTGCTGCGGGTTTCCTATGCGCGCACGCTCGAGACGCCGTTCAATGAGAATCTCGTGCTTTCGAGCAACGGTTGTTCGGACCCCGTTCTCGCGCCGCTGCTCAACTGCACACCCGGAGTTTCAGGAACGCTCGATCCCGGTTATCGCAACGAGTTTCACGCCGGATTTCAGCAGGCCTTCGGCACGTGGGCAGTGGTCAGCGGAGAATATATCTGGAAGTACACCCACAACGCCTTCGACTTCAGCGTACTGGGCAACACGCCTATCACCTTCCCCATCGACTGGCACAACTCAAAGATCCCGGGCTATGCGATGCGCGCGGATATGCCGCAGCACCACAACTTCAGCGCGTACTTCATCGCATCTTCGGTGTCTGCGCGGTTCTTTCCGCCGCAGGTGGCTGGAGCCGGCGCCACTCCGCAAACCGGCGGCGCTCCCTTCCGCATCGATCACGACGAGAAGTTCAACCAGACAACTCATATCCAATACCAGATCGGCAAACGCGGCCCCTGGGCTGGAGCGAACTGGCGCTACGACTCCGGTATGGTTGCTGGTGCTGTGCCATTTGCGGTCAACGATACAACACCCGTCGATTTGAGCGGTCTTACTTTCAATCAGCAGGCCCAGGCCGGCCTTACCTGCAACGGAGTGGCAGCAACGCCCACGGCGGGCTTCCAGTCTTGTGCGCCGTCGCAATACTCTTCGTCGCTGGTCAGCATTCCCGCGCCGGGCACCGAGAACGCTGACAAGAACCCGCCGCGCATTGCACCGCGCAACCTGTTCGACGTGAATATCGGGCAAGACAACCTCTTCCGCGCCGATCGCTACAAGGTTGACCTGACCGTGACGGCAATCAACGTGACCAACAAGTACGCGCTGTATAACTTCCTCTCCACCTTCAGCGGCACGCACTATGTCACTCCGCGCGCGCTGACGGCGAAGATTACATTTAATTTCTAAACCAATGCCGAGGTGTCCCATCCTGGCCGCATTTCATCGCAGCCGGGGTGGGATTCCACAATCTACGAGCCTGCGCCCACCGCTCGCAGGTAAGCCGCGTAAATCTCATCTCCAAAGCACGCAAAGATCACCTGCTCGACGTCGGGGCCTTTCTCCAATTCCGCACGCGTTTCCCTCACCGCAATTTCGACAGCCTTCTCAACCGGAAAGCGATAGACGCCGCAACTGATGGCAGGGAAGGCCAGAGTGCGCAGTCCGTGCGCGCGCGCTAGGGCAAAGCAGGAGCGATAGCAACTGGCCAGCAAATCCGGCTCACTGCGATCGCCCCCCGTCCAGACCGGGCCGACAGTGTGGATGACGTATTTGGCGGCCAGTCGATAACCCTTGGTCAGCTTTGCGTGGCCTGTGGGGCAGCCGCCCAGCGTTGCGCATTCATCGTAGAGCTCGGGCCCGGCCGCGCGATGGATGGCCCCGTCGACACCTCCGCCGCCCAGCAGGGTGGAGTTGGCCGCGTTCACAATTGCGTCTACGGCCAGGGTAGTGATATCGGTTTTGAGAATCGAGATTCTGTCCTTCATGGTGCTCTGGCTTCCGAAAGCATGGTAGTCCAGGTGCATCTTCCCGGCAAGTGGGACAGACTCCTGGATGGCTTCCAGAGCCACCGGCAACCTGTTCACCGTCCCACCTGTATAAGTGCAAAGCAAGGCAATGAAAAAAGGCCTCTTATTGTGAGTTGTTTCCTTGCTTTCCTCAGGCTCGCGAATTTTTCATTCCCTGCGCGCCCAAAATTCTGCCATACTTGATTGTGCCCACCAGGTACGTCCAATCACAACTATCCAAGAGTGAGGTTGCACAGATGTCGGCAAAGTATGTCTTTGTGACGGGCGGAGTTGTGTCCAGTTTAGGTAAGGGTTTGGCGGCAGCTTCCATCGGCTGCCTGCTTGAGAGCCGCGGCTTGCGCGTGAACATGATGAAATTCGACCCCTATCTGAATGTCGATCCGGGGACCATGTCGCCCTTCCAGCACGGCGAGGTTTTTGTGACCGACGACGGCGCGGAAACCGATCTGGACCTGGGCCACTACGAGCGCTTTACCCATGCGCCGCTGTCGCGCGACAACAACCTGACCACCGGGCGCATCTACGAGCAGATCATCCTCAAGGAGCGGCGGGGCGACTACCTGGGCAAGACGGTGCAGGTAATTCCGCACGTCACCAACGAGATCAAGAATGCGATGCGCAAGGTTTCGGCAAATGGGGCAGACGTGACCATTGTCGAGATCGGCGGCACGGTGGGCGACATTGAGTCGCTGCCGTTTCTTGAGGCCATCCGGCAGATGCGCCAGGAGATCGGCCGCGAAAACACGTTGTTCGTGCACCTCACGCTGGTGCCATGGATTGCGGCCGCGCAGGAGTTGAAGACCAAGCCAACGCAGCACTCGGTCAAGGAATTGCTTTCGATCGGCATTCAGGCCGACATCCTTCTCTGCCGTTCAGACCAAGCCCTGCCGCGGGAGATGAAGCAGAAGATAGCTCTGTTCTGCAACGTGGAAGAGCGCGCGGTGGTTGGTGCGACGACCGTGGCCTCCATTTACGAGGTGCCGCTCCATTTTGCTGAAGAGGGTCTGGACGCACTGATTCTGAAGTACCTGCACATTGACGCCCCCGAGGCCGACCTGAGCAAGTGGAAAGATCTGGTCTACCGCTGCTATCACCCCAAAGACGAAGTGCACATCGCCATTGTGGGCAAGTATGTGGAGTACGAGGACAGCTATAAGTCGCTGAAGGAAGCTTTGACGCACGGAGCCATCTCGCAGAATCTGAAACTGAAGATTACCTGGATCGAGGCGGAGGGACTCGAGTCGAAGAGTCCCGAGGACCGGAGCTATGAGTCTCAGTTGGAAGGATTCGATGGAATTCTTGTTCCCGGCGGCTTCGGCAAGCGCGGCATCGAGGGCATGTTGAACGCCATTCGCTATGCGCGCGAGAAGCAGGTTCCCTACTTCGGAATCTGTCTCGGCATGCAGACGGCGTGCATCGAGTTTGCGCGCAACGTGTGCGGATTGAAGGACGCCAACTCCAGCGAGTTCGACCCCGCCACCCAGCACCGCATCATCTATAAGCTGCGCGAGTTGCTCGGTGTGGAAGAGATGGGCGGCACCATGCGGCTGGGCGCCTGGACCTGCATCCTGCAGGAGGGTTCACTGGCGGCCAGGGCTTACGGAGGCGCAACCGAGATCAGCGAACGGCACCGGCACCGCTACGAATTCAATCGCGAGTACGAGGCCCTCTTGACCGGCGGCGGCTTGCGGCTGAGCGGCACCACTCCCGACGCGACCTATGTTGAGATTGTCGAAATCCCCAGCCATCCTTTCTTCCTCGGCTGCCAGTTCCATCCCGAGTTCAAGTCAAAGCCGCTGGAGCCGCATCCGTTGTTCCGGGAGTTTGTAATTGCCAGCTACCAGAACCGCCAGCACCACGAGCAGCCCGAAATCTCCGTAAAAGAGCAAGTAATCCAGTAATTTTCAACGAACATCGGGAAGCCCCAGGTCGTCCGCCGTGGTGGAGGAGGCCTGGGAATCCTACCCTCCGCGCCCACCCCCCCGGTTCACCCCCCTGACCAGCCCACGAAGAGTGTTACTTCTCCTGTATCCCCTGCTATTGACAACCCCACTTGCCGGGTCTAATGTTTGTTGGTTTTTGTATGGAGGAATTGAGCCTATGGCGTATTTTCAGTTACAACCCGCGGAGATAGATCTACAGCAGTTGGCAGAGAAGTATTGGGAAGAGGCAGGCGAACGAGAGCGGACGCTGGAAGCGGCCGCTTATGAGGCGGGCGAAGCGATTCGCAACGGCGAGTACACGCTGCCCAACCTGGAGACCATAATTCGCTGGAAGTCCGAGCGGATGGTCCATTATTTGATTGGCAACAGCAGCGAGAACATCCGGGCTGCGCTTGCGGTGGCGGCTTCGCCGAATGCATCGGTCGAGGCGGCCGTGAACGCGCTCACCGGACTGCGCGGCGTTGATATTTCCATTGCTTCGGCGATTCTGGCCGCAATTTATCCGGAACGCTACGCGGTGCTGGACTATCGCGCCCTGGAGGCGCTGGGGCACGCGCGCCACGACGTGCGATTTTATGCCGAATACATTGCCGCTCTCAGGCAGCTGGCCGAGTGCGGCATCGTAAAGCCGCAGGGCGATCACCCGGCCCCTACGGCGCTTCATGCGCTGGAGCGCGCGCTGTGGGAGTGGTCTCGGACTCATGCCGAGGAGTTGGCGCACCAGTGAGGTCTACCTCGGCGTCAGAGGTGTCCGGCAGGGTAAAATCGGCTTCGTGAGCAACTCATTTGAGATCGGGCCGGTGCAAGTGGGCACGGGCCGGCTTTTCCTGATTGCCGGTCCGTGCGTCATTGAGAGTGAAGCCCATGTGCGCACGACGGCGGACGCCCTGCAACGCATTACGGCCGACTTGGGAGTGCCTTTTATCTTCAAGGCCAGCTACGACAAGGCCAACCGCACCAGCGTGAAGAGCTTTCGGGGCCCGGGCCTGAAAGAGGGCACACGAATTCTGGGAAATTTGGCACGGGAGACAGGGCTGCCTGTACTCACCGACGTGCACGAACCTGGTCACTGCGAGGTAGTGGCCGAGGCGGTGGACGTGTTGCAGATTCCGGCCTTCCTGTGCCGCCAGACCGATCTGCTGGTGGCTGCTGGAGAGACTGGCCGCGCCATCAACATCAAGAAGGGCCAGTTTGTGGCGCCGTTGGATATGGCGCACACGGTCGAAAAGGCGCGGTCAACGGGAAACGGGCGCGTGTTTCTTACCGAGCGGGGTTCGAGCTTCGGCTATAACACGCTGGTGGTGGATTACCGCTCTCTGGCAGTAATGCGCACGCTGGCGCCGGTGGTTTTTGACGGCACACACTCGGTGCAGCAGCCTTCGGCGGGCAACGGCGTGAGCGGCGGGCAGCCGGAGTTTATTCCGCTGCTGGCGCGGGCCGCGGTGGCGGCGGGCATCGACGGACTGTTTCTTGAAGTGCACGACGACCCGGCCAATGCCAAGTCGGACGGAGCCAATGCGCTGGATCTGAAGCTTCTGAAGCCGCTGCTGGAAAAGCTGCTGGCGATTCATCAAGCTGCGAGCTAGACCATACGCCTCTGCCTCTTACCAGACCGTGAAAGCAACCAGAACCGGCCGCCCGGCTTTACCATCAATCACGTCTGTTTTCAGGACCAACTCCAGGTTCTTGTTTTGCCAGCCCGCAGGCACATGCTGCGCAATTTGCTCCAGATATTGCGGCGTTGCGACAAAAGAACTTGCGGCTTCGGTTCCAAACGGTCCGATGCCCGCAATGACCATGACAGGCCCTTCAGTCGTTGAATCATGGAACCGCGCAATAATTGCGTAATCTGTGGAAACACTGGTGAAAGGCTTATCGAAGTCGATACTCCAGGCTGTATTCTGCGGGTTTTTTGTGTCCAGAACCTGTGCCAGTGGGCCCGGCGTGAAATGAAATCTGAGTGGGGTGACCAGGCGCATCGTCCACGCATTATTCGTTGCTCCGATCAAAATCAAGGGGCGTGAGCGGATGTCTGTCAGGCTGGTTTCTGTATCTTCCTTGACATCGTAGCTGCTGCCGTTTTGCCGCAAAACACCCACCAGGTTGGCCAGTGCAGTCGCGATTGCAAGGGAGACGTGATGACGCGGTCCCGTCATGTAATCAAAAAAACTGGTCTCCGCCGTCTCGGGGCCAAATTTATTGGGATGGCTGGTTCCCACGACGATGAGAACAGGTCTTGCCGAGTTGAAGAGAGGTCCCCATAGTTTGTCACTTGCGGTGAGCGTTGGAGCGGAAAATCTGCGGTATGAGTAGGCGCCAGCAATAATGGCGGCCACCAACAGCCCAACCAGACTGATAGCAATCGCAAGACTTCGACGTCGGCCAAAATCTGAAAAGTGGCCCGAATTGGTGCGGCGGTCATCTTCCAATCCCTGTTGTTCACCCGCCGCGCCTTCGTTGCGTAACAGAAATTCAGGCACGTAGGAACCGAGCGGCAGTTCAATCTGCAGCCGCGCGCCTTCGCCATTCTCGTGATAGTACTGGGCGATCCGTTTGCGCACTTCGCTGGCACTGAAGCGGACGACCGGATCGGCGCTGGTGTCGTAATCGGGAGGGCGGCCAAAGACTTCAACGCCCAGCGTGCGTTCTTTTAAGTCGGCCGCGCGGCCTTCCACGGCGGCGCGGACGATGTACTTGAGCAGCGCTGGATAGCGCTTGCTTCCGCGAAAGTGGTAACTGGCCAGAATCGCATCCAGCTCGTTCATCACCAGTTCGCGGTCAGCCTCGGAAACCGGCGTCCAGTGCTCCGGAAGATGCGTGCCTGTAGACATGTATGGGTCCGATTACTCCAACAGGGGCGTAGCATACACCCCTTGAATCGTGACTGTCACGGAGAATTCGGGGTACGCATGGCGATAAGTACGCCATAATTTGTTCGTGACTCGAACATTATTAATCTGTTTTTTATGTGATAGATAGATAAAAATTTCGCTAAAAAACGCCCTGTAATATACGGTATCAACCTTGCGTGAGGAGCATGCGGAGGGCCAGAATTCACAGGGTTTGATTATCCATTTTTCTCGGCGATCAACGGTGAGTGGACACGAGTGCAGGAGAACGTGTGTCACGCACTTGCGGCTGGATACTTGAGGATTTCGGATCCTCTTTGTGTTTACCGGAACCCGGTATCGCTGCACAAGCAGCGACGGGTTTGAGCTACCCGGTAGGCGCAAGGAGCATTGTCCTCTTCCCAGGGGTAGGAAGAGCATCTACAGCCTGCGCGTCCAGCATTGGGCGCAGCAAGGCAGAACTCAAGGGTTGTGCGGTGAAAACGTTGTGCAGCCGCGCGGCCCGAAACCTGAATCAATCTTGGAGGCACCATAATGACGCTACAAAAAATGATGAGACCCATTATCGGGTACATGTTCGTCCTGCTTGTGCTTGGGTTCTCCCACGCACTTATGGGGCAGGCCGTTAACGGCACGCTGCTGGGAACGGTGACAGACACCACCGGCGCGGCCATTCCCAATGCCAAGGTCACAGCCACGCTGACATCCACTGGCGGGACCAGCGTATCGGCAACCAACGCAAGCGGCAACTACACGTTTCCAAATATGCAACCCGGCATCTATACCATTTCCGTCGATGCAACGGGATTCAAGAAGGCAGAGCAGCAGAACATCAACCTGCTCGCTAACACCTCTCCCCGCGTGGACGTCACGCTCCAGCCAGGCAACGTGTCCGAGACCATCGTTGTAACCACGGCGCCCCCGGTGCTGCAAACCGATCGAGCCGACATCAGCACCAAGATCGAAGCGACCAGCCTGATCGAATTGCCGCTGACCACGAATCGCAACTACCAGTCGCTGCTCAATCTTGTGCCCGGAGTCGCTCCGGCAGTCTTCCAGCACTCGCAGTTCTTCAACGCGGCCGATTCCTTGCAGGCTGAGGCCAACGGCATGCCCCGGCAGGGCAACCTGTACCAGATTGAAGGCATCGACGACGACGAGCGCACCGGCCTTCTGCAGATCCTGATTCCGCCGGCCGAGGCGATTCAGGCCGTAGACGTCTCGACCAACAACTATGACGCCGAACTGGGCCGCGCGGTCGGCTCCGTCACGAACGTCACCCTCAAGTCCGGAACCAGCCAATATCACGGTTCGGCCTTCGAGTTCATTCAGAACAACGCCGTCAACGCCCGCTCCTACTTTGCCGGGCCACTCGGCCACCTGTCGTACAACTACTACGGCGGCAGCATCGGCGGGCCCATCATCAAGGACAGGCTCTTCTTCTTTGGCGACTTTCTCCGCACAGACGATCACGAAGCCATCGGCAGCACCTTTACCATTCCCGATGCCCGTTATTACACCGTCAATGGCAGCGGAAACATCGATCTGAGCGCCGCTCTGGTCTCCGGCAAGGGGCAGATTTACGACCCTGCCACCGGCGATGGTACAACCGCGCATCCGCGCACGCCGTTTGTCAACAATCAGATCCCGATCGGCAGGGTGAATCCGGTCTCGCTCGCCATTCTCCAGGGCATCAATGCGGCGGCGGCAAAGTACGGAACATTGAACAGCACCAAACCCCTCTCAGCCCCAACAAACAATTACACCACCAATCTGCCCTTCACGAAGGCATCAAACAGTTACGATGTGAAGATCGATTACACACCCTCCGAAAAGAACCACCTCAGCGGCCGGTTCAGCTATCAGAACAACTCGATCTTTCAAGCACCCGCGTTCGGAGCCTTCCTTGGCGGCCCTGCTGGCGGCGGCTTCGAAGCTCAGGGCACCCAGAACACCTACAACACGGGCGGCAACTTCGACCATGTCTTTTCGCCGACCTTCTTTACCGAAGCCCGCGTCGGTGTCGCCCATCTTCGCAACACGGCGCTGCCCATCGACTACGGAACCAGCGACGCGAGCACAATTGGTATCCCCGGTGTAAACATCTCCGGGCAGCCCTTTACCTCTGGACAGGCGCAGATCACCCTCAACGACGGCTTCTCGAGCCCCCTGATGGGTTACGTTAACTCCCTGCCATGGATCAGGGCCGAAGCCAACATCGATTTTGTGAATACATGGACCAAGGTCAAGGGCAACCACACCTTCAAGTGGGGCATGGACCTCCGGCGCGTGCGTGACGATCTGTTGCAAGATCAGACTTTCGGTCCGCGCGGTGCATTCACCTTTTCAGCTAACCAGACTTCGGAAGCGGGCGCCAGCACCAACGCGATCAACGATGTTGCCAGCTTCCTGCTCGATCAGCCCAGCCAGACGGGCCGCGATCTGAATACATTCTTCCCCTGCTACCGGCAGTGGTGGTTCTTCGCCTTTGGCGGCGACAAGTGGCAGGCCACACCCAAGCTGACAGTCGATCTCGGGCTGCGCTGGGAGTTTTATCCGCCCGCTACTCCGAGGATTGCCGGTGGCTTCTCGAACTACAACCCAACCAACAACACCTTGGTTCTTGCCGGCCTGGGCAGCAACCCCTCCAACCTGGGCATGCAGACCCAATACAAGTACTTCGCTCCGCGCACCGGGTTCTCCTACCGCGTAAGCAACGATACGGTCGTCCGTGGCGGCTTCGGCATCAGCTATACGCCGTTCCCGGATAACACCTATGCGTACAACTACCCGATCCGCGCTAACAACAGCTATCAGCCCGCGGGCGCTTCCGCATACACGCCTGCCGTTCTTGCCGATGGCGTGACAACGGCAACCTTCCAGGCTGGCTTTCCGGCGCCGGTTCCGGTTGTGATTCCTTCCAATGGAATCATCGCGGCCAGTACCCCCGCGCTGATCAGCCAGGTTTACTATTACATCCCACAGAATTACAAGAATCCTTATGCCATGTCGTGGAACGTGGCTGTGCAGCAGGCATTCAAGGGCAACTATTCGCTCCAGATAGCCTATGTGGCCAATCATGGCACCCGCATCTCCGGCGCGCAAAACATCAACCTACCCAGCACGTATGGCGGCGGCAACGCTTCCCTTCCGCAGAATTCCACCGCGTTCACTGGCGGCGCCACCGGGCGCACGGCGGCTACCAATCAGTACTTCCTGGGCTTCTCCTCGAATTACCAGTCGCTGCAAACCCAACTGACCAAGCGCTATTCAAACGGTCTCTCCTTTACCTCCGCTTTCACATGGGGCAAGGGACTCAACTACATCAGCGGTGATGACGGCGGCCTCACATTCTTCATCAACTGGCGCAGGAACTATGCTCCAACCGACTTCGACCGCACCAAGAACTTTGAGCAGAGCTTTACCTATGCCCTGCCCGCTGGCCGCGGCCACGCTCACTTCAACTCCGGCGTTGGGGATGCGGTTCTTGGAGGGTGGAAGATCACCGGAATCCTTTCCATGGTCTCCGGCTTGCCATTTACGGTTACCGCAAATGGAGGTACCTTGAACACGCCGGGAACCACACAGACTGGAAGCATCAACGGCGGCCTGCAGGTGGTTCACGGCATTGGGGCAGGCAATCAGTGGTTCAACACAACCAATTTCTCGCAACCCGCCGGCTGTCCTGGGTCCACAACGCCGTGCCCAATCCCTGGCCTGGGCAACACCGGAAGGAACCAGTTCCGCGGCCCCGGATACATCCAGGACAACTTCTCTCTTTCCAAGAAGTTCACCGTCTATCGTGAACTGGCGCTGGAAACTCGCATCGATGCGGTGCAGTTGAGCAACACGCCTCAGTTCGGCCAGCCCAACGGCAGCATGACTTCCTCTAACTTCGGCCAGATCACGGGCACCCTGGGCAGCGGACAGGGCACCGTGAACGGCATTGGAGGCGGCCGCTCTCTGCAAGGATCAGTGAAGTTCAGCTTCTAAGCAGGGGCGCTTTAACCGAAACACCAAAGGCTGGCCACCGCTTAATGCGGTGGCCAGCCTGTTTTGCATTGCAACGAATCGCTCAGGTCAATCTTCGTTTCAACGGTTCTGTCGCCAGCCGCAAGCTGGATCCGGCCCGACCGTCTTTCCGTTGAGCAGGAAGCAGGAAGCGCCGTCGATGTCCGTGCGGAACGTACCAACGCGGTCTGACTGAAGTTCGTCGAGCACTTCCTGGCGAGGGTGGCCGTAGCGATTGCGGAGCCCGCAGGAAATGACGGCCCACTGCGGAGCTACGCGGGCCAGAAACTCAGGACGCGTGGAAGTGATGCTGCCATGATGGCCTACTTTGAGCAGCGTGCTTTGCAGGCCGGGCTCTGCCAGCATCGCGTCCTCAATGGGAGCCTCGGCGTCGCCTTCCAAAAGCACCGAAGTTGCGCCGTACGCAACGCGCAATACGAGCGAGTCGTTGTTGGATGGCGTGGGCCCCGGCTGATAGTTGGCGAAGGGCGCCAGCACGCCAACCTGCGTGCGGCCAAACGAAAATGCCTCACCTGCGCGAAGGCTCCGCACACGCACATGCAGGATCGCCGCTTCGTCGAGCAGTTCGTTGTAGGCGCCGAAGCGAGGGTTGTTGCCCACCCACAATTCATCTGGATGGAAGTTGCGCAGCACGGCGGGCAGGCCGCCCATGTGGTCGGAGTGGGTGTGGCTGAGCGCGACCGCATCCAGGTGGCGAATGCCGCGCGCCCACAGAGCCGGAGAAACAACCTCCTCGCCAATGTCGTAGTCCTGAGGGGCCTGATGAGGTCCGCCGCCGAAGCCGCCCCCATCAACCAGCAAAGTCTTGCCGCCGGGCGTGATCAGCAGCAGCGAGTCGCCCTGGCCCACGTCAATTGCCTCGACGAGGAGCGCATTGGCGGGGTGCTGGATGGGACGCGGCGCCACTGCGGCGATCGAGGCCAGCAGCAGCGCGGCCCAGGCAAGGCGCCGCTGCCAGTGGCTGCTCGTGGTTACGCTGAGGTGGGCCAGCACGACGGCCGCGGCAAGCAGCGCGCAGAAGACTGCCGATTGCCAAAGCAGCGGCGTGGGAATGCGGAAATCTCCAAAGGCAAGCGACCCGAACAGATGTACGAGTCCCACACTGAAGTGAAGCACGAGTGCGACAGCCATGGCCGGGACCACAGCGGCAGCGGTCCACGTAACCAGCAGCAAAATCGTGATCAGCGCAGCAGGCATCAGGATCGCAAGCAGAGGGAGAATTAGCAAATTCACCGGCAGCGCAAAGATGGTGATGCGGTGAAAGTACACGGCCATGGGCAGAGTCATGGCCAGCTCAACAACGCAGGAAACTACAAGCAACTCGACGAGACGGAGACAAAAGCGCACGGTCCAGGGAAAGATTCGCCAGGCAATGCGTCTGTGCCCGGCGTCGTTCATGTGTGCGGCTGCCATGCGCAGCAGGTTGCGAAACTGCGCCAGCCGCGGCGGCAGTTTCGCGTCGATTGCAATCAGCCGCAGATCATGCGTTGCATTCAGGTATGGATGGACAGTGCCCTGGAGCAACGGGGCCGCGATTCCCGCAATGGCGACCACCGCGAGCAGCGTCATTTGCAGGCCCGCATCGAACAGGCTGCGTGGACTGACTGCGAGCAAACAAAGCGAGGCAAAGCCGATGGTGTTCAAAGGGCTGCGTTCGCGATAGACCAGGCGGCCGAGCAGGTAGAGTGTGATCATCCAAAGCGAGCGTTCGACCGGCGTGGCAAAGCCAGTGAAAAGCGCATAGGCAAACGAGGCAGCGATGGTGACGAAAGTGGCCGGAACGCGAGGCATGCGCAGGCGGCGCGTGATCCAGAAAATGAATGCCGCCACAATGGCAAGATGAAAACCAGAGACCACCAGCATGTGAAAAGAGCCGGTGCGCTCAAAGCCGGTGCGCAGAGAATGAGTAAGGAAGGTGCGGTCGCCGGCAACCATGGCGGCCAGCATGCTGGCATCGTCCTGTGTAAGGCGCAATGGCGCTGGGAGTCGGCGCATCGCCACGGGCAGAGCCATCAGGCGCGCTGTGGTCGCGTGCTGCAAGCCGCTGATGCGGCAGGCCAGAAATGTGACGGCGCTCGCGCTTCCGGCAAGACGATCGACCTGTTCGATGTTGACGCTAGCCGTGGAGGTAATGCCCTGGCCGAGCAGATAATCCTCGCGGCTCCATACGCTGGGATCGTGATAAACCTCAGGCTGCAGCAGGCGGACAGTGGCGCGGATGCGGTCGCCGCAATGAAAGGGTTGCGCGGCGGCCTGGCTCGCCGCGCCGTGCGGCCAGCGCACAGTGAGGCGAACGCCGCCTGGGATGGGAGTCTGCGCGTCTTCGGCGTCAGAGACAGTTTCAAGGCTTGCGACGTGCAGATCGATGCGTTGCGATGGTTGCTGCTCCGGCGCCGCCGTGGCTGGCTCGTCATCGTTCAGGTTCTGCTCGGTCTCGCCGCGGACTGCACCTGCATCGACCACGGTTCCTTCTACGGTGCGCAGAAGCCCGTCCGACAGCGCAGCCAACGCAGGGGCGGGCGCCGGTTGCGGCTCCATGAGGCCGCACCACGTGCCCAGCAGGCACCACAGCAAAGCCAGCGGCAGCCACACGATGCGCTGGGCGCGCAGAGCCGCCACACCGCACAGAACCGCGATCAGGCCCATCGCGGCCAGCACAAAACTGGGCCGAAACCAGAGCCATTGCGTGACCGCCACCCCAACCGCAAACAGCCACGCCGCATGGAACAAAGGCACGGCGCTCAGGCCTGTGGCGGGTTGCCCGGAGGTGGGGGAATCAATTTGCATTGTGCCCGGAAAATAAAAGAGTCTATGGGGTTCAAGCCTATCAGGAGCAGCGCAGATCAACCACTGTCTCCAGATGGAAAGTCTGGGGAAACAGGTCTGCGAGGGTGAGAGATTCGATCCTGTAGCCGCAAGCGATGAGTGCGCGAAGATCGCGGGCCAGCGTTGCCGGATCGCAGGAGACGTAGGTCAATGCGGGAGCGGCGACGCCAGCAAGCAGCGTTGTGATCTCCGCGCCGAGGCCTGTGCGCGGAGGGTCGACCACAATGAGGTCTGGCCGATCGGACCTTAGGCCTTTGCGCAGAAAGTCCAGTGTCGAAGCGCAGACAGCGGAACCGGTTGTACCGCGCAAGTTTTCCTTGAGCGCTGCAATTGCAGTGGGAGCGGACTCGACGGCGACCACCCGCGTAAAGCTTGTCGTCAACTTACGCGCAAACAGGCCAACGCCCGCAAACAGATCCCACGCAAGCGTGCCCTGCCGTCCAGCGGTTACGCGCTCAACGAGCCCGTCAACCAGCCAGCGGTTTACCTGAAAAAATGCGCCGTGATCCACTCGATAGTCGAAGCCGGCGGTGCGATAGACAAGGGACGGCTCACCCCATTGCGCGACGGTGCGCAGAGATGGTGGTGTGCGGCCATCTCCGGAGCGCCCTTCAGCGATAAGCTCAATGCCCTTGAGCGCGGGAATTCGCACTGCCATTGCCTGCGCAAAACTGGCAAAGTTGTTGATGCTGTGCTTTGCTGCGCCGGCGATGAAGACGCTGGCAAGCAGTGCAGTTTCATCCGCATTGCAGAAGAGCGAGATCTCCGTGGGGCGCAATGAAGGCCAGAGTTGCCGAGCAACTTCGGTAAATGCCTGCGCCGCTCTGACGAGCACTGGCGCTGCAATAGGACACTCGGAGATCGGAACTACCGCATGAGAACGCCGGCCTCGATAGCCGGGGTTCCCATGCGCGTCAAACGCAAGACGGATGCGATTGCGATAGCCCCACGACTGTGAATCCGCAGCGGCAAGCACTGAAATAACTTCAGGCGCTTGCACGCCGCCGCGCTCCAGCGTTTCGCGCAGGATGGCTTGCTTGAAAGCTACTTGTGTTGCGTATCCGGCGTGCTGGTAATGGCAGCCGCCGCATGCGCCAAAGTGGCTGCAGGCAGGCGCGATGCGCTCCGCCGACGCGGCAACGATTTCTTCGGTCTCTGCAGTTGCGTATCCGCGCTTGTCCTGGGCGATGCGCACGCTCGCCTGTTCGCCGGGCAAAGCTAAAGGCACAAACACAGCCTTGCCTTCGACGCGGGCCAGAAATGCGCCGCCGTATATTGGCTTTTCGATTTCGACCAGCTGCGGAGCGGAGAGCGGCTGATCGAGTCGTGTCTCACCACGATTGCGCCCTGCGGAGTGTGTGCGGCGAGGCTTCATTGCTGGCTCATGTAAAACAGGCTGAGGCGCGGCAAGTTGTAATGCACCAGCAGCTGCTTTTGAACAAACTGGCGTTCCACCTGGCGCAATTGCACCGCACCCATGCGGCTCCGATAAGGCGCAAGTTCGCGTGCCGCGTGCTCCTTGAGGCCGACGAGCAACTCTTCGTGCGTTGCGGCGGTAAGCGCAGCGAACAGCTTCTCCTCCAGCACGGTGAGCGAACGTTCCAGTGCTTCGAGATCGACATGTGCGTTTGTCTGCGTCGCCGCGCGCACTTCGGTAGCTAGCTCGCGCAGGCGGACTGCAGTCGCGGCGCAGGGCTCCGGGGCTACAGTCGCCGATTCCAGCGCGGTAGCTGCCGATTCAAGGTGAGTTGCGATGCGCTCGTGCTCAAATCCGGATTCGCTTGGCGCAGTCGCGGTCGCAGCGCTGCCGGCCGCGGCCTCGTTCAGCTCGACCGCTGCGTCCATCACCGCCTGTGCACACCAGGCCAGTCCGTTGATGCGCCTCATGCGTCCGCGCTTCTGCCGCGCCTCGTACTTGTCGAAGGCAGCGTCAATGCCGCGCAGTGCTGCTTCCAGCGGAATGCCAGCCTCCCGCCAGGTTTCAATCAGCGCCCAGTCCAGCGTTGAGAGCAGCAACAGCGAACCACGCCGCTGCTGGAAGCGATCTTCGATCTCGGTAAAGTAGTTGAAATAGTTCAGCACGGTCGCCTCAGGCGGGCCGGCTGCGCGCCCGTGCGGACGTATGCCCCGATCGGTTGCGTTGAAACAAAATGCACAGGCCGTCGATGGTGAGCCATTCGTTGATTTCGTTGATGTAGCGGGAGTCCTCGGCGATCATGCCGGCCAGTCCTCCGGTGGCAATAATGCGCGGCTGTTCGCCAAGCTCGGCAATGATGCGTTCCAGAATCCCGTCCACCAGGCCGATGTAGCCGAAGTAGAGTCCGCTCTGCAGGTGGCCTACCGTGTTGGTGCCGATGACCTTCGCGGGGCGCTTGATGTCCACGCGGCTCAGCCGCGCCGCTCGGTTGAACAACGCATCGGCGCTCAGGCCAAGGCCGGGAGCGATAGCGCCTCCCATGTACTCACCCCGCACGGAGATCACCTCAAACTTGGTCGCCGTTCCAAAGTCAACCACGATGCAGGGACCGCCATAGCGATCAAAGGCGGCAATCGAATCGGCGAGGCGATCCGCGCCCAATTCGGTTGGGTTGTCGATCAGCATCGGCATCCCGGTCTTGATGCCCGGCTCCACAAACATGGGCTCAATTTTGAAATAGGTCTCGCACACCTGGCGCAGCGTCGAGTCAACCGGCGGCACGACCGAGGCGATGATGATGTGCGTCACCTGGTTCGGAGCCATGCCGTGCATTTCAAATAGATTCACGAAGAAGACGCCGTACTCGTCCACTGTCTGCGTGCGGTGGGTGGTGACGCGCCAGTGCGCGGCCAGTTCCGGCTTCTCGCTATCCAGGCGATAAAGACCCAGGACCGTATTGGTATTACCCACATCGAGAGCTAGCAGCATCGTTTTAGTCCACGTCTCTCTGTTGATTTTGCGCCGCGCGAATGCCGCCTGTCTGCACCGTCACGGTTCCGGCGTCGGTTCGGACCAGAAGAAATCCGTGCTTGTCCAACCCCGCCGTAACGCCGCTTGAGGCCTGCGGGCCGTGCACTTCCACTGTTCGGTTGCGTACCCATGTCGAGGCCCGTTCAACGCGCACGGGAATCATCTCTTCTGCGCTTGTATCGGCGAGCGCAAGCGTCTCTCGCTCCAGCGATTCTAGCAGGGAGACGAGCAGAGACTGCCGTGAAATCGAGCGGCCAGCTTCGAGGTCGAGCGAGGTTGCGGGCGTGCTGAGCTCCGGATCAAAGGTTCGCTGATGCACGTTAATGCCGATGCCTACTACGGCAAACGCGACCGCGACGCCCTCTGTGTTTGCTTCCACCAGAATGCCGCCAGCCTTGCGGGGACCAATCAATAAATCGTTGGGCCAGC
This sequence comes from Occallatibacter sp., assembly GCA_035529815.1. Classification (GTDB taxonomy): domain Bacteria; phylum Acidobacteriota; class Terriglobia; order Terriglobales; family Acidobacteriaceae; genus Telmatobacter. The sequence continues at coordinate 55,361 of DATKWA010000046.1, forward strand.
GCAGGTCGACGGTAAGTCCGGAGACAGCTCGGATCGCATCGGCCGCCGCGAGTCCGGCAACGAGGGGCAATAATGGCAGGCGCACGGCTGGGATTGGCGGGCGCAACAGAACGCTGACGTAGAGTCCTTGGCCAGCGGCCGAGTGCCAGGCGTGATCGCCGCGGCCGCGCCCGGCCCGCTGCTCATTGGCGAAGTAAACAGAGCCGTGTGGCGCACCACGGCGCGCGGCGGCCATCGCGTCATTGTTGGTTGAATCCGTCAGCGCGGAGAAATGGAGATTGC
>DATKWA010000047.1:0-5295 GCA_035529815.1 Occallatibacter sp.
AGCCTGCCAGAGTAAGCACCTGTCGAGTTGGGAAGCCCCGGACCGCCTGCGTCGGCAACCGCGCGTGAACCGCTTGCGCCCGAGGTCATCCCGACCACGCGCATTCCGCGTCATGGCCAACCGTGTATCGTAGTCGGTCCATTGGCGCCATTGGATCGATCTTTCATCAGCCAAGGTGACGATGATGGTGGTGGCCGTGGTGATGGTGCTTGTGAGCCGCGAATACCGGACTGGCAAACGCCATCAGTAGAAGAAAAACAGCAAGTGCCTTTTTCATCGATCCTCCTGCGGGCATCATAGACAAAGGGAAAACGCAGGCGGAAGGTCTACAAAAGCAAAATCTGCCGGCTCAGGCCGCCTTTCGCCGCGCGGTTGCGCGGGAGAGTCGGCGGCGCTGGTCGGGGTCGATGACGAGGGAAACCATGCGGCCGGTCTCGGCGTTCCAGAATGCGCCCTGGTAGGGAATGCGGCCATAGCGGAACAGGCGGGTGAGCATGGACAGCGCGGAGACCGCCAACGTCTGATTGACAAACGGTTCCTGGGCGTTGATCGCTGCCGCGGCGCTGCAGCTTGGTAACGGGTCTTCTTCCTCATCCAGCATCTCCGGAAACAGCTCGGACACGATGCGCAGCCGGTCTTTACGCCGGCGGTTGCACGAGTTCAGGGGCTGACCGAGGACGAATTGGCCGCTGGAGCTGTTGTTGCCCAGGTCCAGGTAATAGCTGGTGCTGGAAGTGGAACTGGTTACAGCTGCCGTGATCTCCCTGCGCGCCGCGCGCGAGTCCACGCACCCCACAACGATGTCGAAGCTGTCGTAGCCCCCGCTTCTTGTGGAGAGGCACTTTCTTGTGAAATGGTGCGGGACGGCGGACCAATTCAGGCCCCAAAACAGGTTGAGCCGCGACACAAGAACGGTGGCCTTGTTGTGGCCTATGTCGGAGACCGCGAACGGCTGGCGAACGCAGTTGGTTTCCGAAACTGTGTCTCCATCCATGACGGTGACCTCGAGGCCGCGCGGGTGGCCCCACGCGGTGAGCGCCTGGTGGAGGTAGGGGAGGTTCAGCAGGAAGGCGCTGCCGGTGCCTCCGGCGCCAACGATCAGCATGCGCACGCGGTTGCGCAGCAGGTGGTTCTGGATCGCATGATCAATTTGCATGACGTTTCTCAATAAAGGCTGCGAGGGTTTGCTTGGCGTCCACGAGGTAGCGGACGGGGAATTGGTCTTTGCCGGCCAGGGCCTCCCAAAGACCAGCGAAGCCGCCTTTGTGGGCGGTGACCCGTTGCGCGCCGTTCGGGTGAGTGAACTCGCTCTCAAAAAAGGCGCGTTCCCACTGCGGAATGGTCGAGATGGACGGGGATGTTGGGATGGGCGTCGAGCCGAGGCAGATGGAGCCGTCTTCGTAGACATTCCAGTAGGGTGCCACATAGAGTTTGGTGTTTGCCGAAGGGCGCTGGTTTGTCTTGAGGGCGCGGACCGAAAGGGTGTGTTCATCGGCCAGGAAGACGAGCGGCGGCTGCGGGAAGGAGAGTCCATTGAGCGCCGCCATCTTGCCATCGGGGGAGCCAAAGAACATGGGGCGCATTTGTGCTGGCGTCCACCACATAAACATGTCGTTGGTGCGCGCAAGCACATTCTCAGGCAGGATCTCGACGCCAACATTCCGGTGCAGGTTGTTGGCCAGGGAGGCAAGAAAAGCGGTGGAGAGCCGTTGGGCCGGCCCGAGGGTGTGCTCGGACTCGCCCTGGATGTCATGCAGGGTAACGAAACTTCCGCCACGGGTGTCGCCATTCCCGGCGTAGATCAGCAGAGCCTGTTGCAGATGGTAACGGAAGTTCTGGCCGATGTGGAGGTCAACATTCATGGGAAGTTCTCCTAACGCACGACAAAAAGAGCCGTCCATTGGCAGCTTTGGACAGCATTACGGCTGGTGAAGAGTGTCTACTCTGGCGCGGAAGGCCGGACTCCAATCAAGAGGTCCTCAGGGTTCCTAAGCGTCGCTTATCGCTTTGAACTGCAATCGTTACTGCCTGCGAGTCGGTCGCCGAGGCGTTTCGGCAAAACCAGAGCGAAGACCCATTAGCTTTTATTGCCTTTTCGCGTCCTTGCGAAAAGGGTGGGAGCGCGCGCTCGGGTGCGTGTCCCCCCCCCCGGGAAAACGAAAATCCGCGGTTTTGTATCAGGGCACGACTCCAGTCGTACCTAAAACCCTGCGGGATACTCGTCCTTCACAATTGCAGCTTTCGCTTGAATCGCGCCGTTTGCCGGAACAAGATTGATATTCATCATCCAGAATAGCCAGGATCACGATAAACTCGCATTGGCGCCCGTCAACAAAAGCGCGAACTCTTCCAATGGTAGAGGCCGACTGAACAGATAACCCTGATAGCGATGGCAGCCGAGATTGGCGAGGTAGTCTCGCTGTTCCTCTGTTTCCACTCCTTCGGCGATCACCGACAAGCCCATTGCCTTGCCGAGGGAAATGATTGTCTGTGCGATGGCGCCGCTGCCTGCATCCGCCAATATGTCGCGGACGAATGCACGATCGATCTTCAACTGGTCCAGGGGCAATCGCTTCAGGTAGGCCAGCGAGGAGTAACCTGTGCCAAAATCGTCCACGGAAAAACTCAATCCATGTGACTTGAGAGCTGTCATCTTGGTGATGACCTCCTCAACATTGTCCACCAACATCGATTCGGTAAGTTCCAGGTCGAGATTCGTGGGATTGGCCCCGGTGTGATCGAGCACACTCAATACCGTTTGAACGAAATCATCCTTACGCAACTGCACGGCGCTTATATTCACGGCTATTTTCAATTGGGCCGTTTGCTCGTGCTGTGCCCATGCGGCGATCTGCCTGCAGGCAGTTTCCAGTATCCAATCGCCCAAAGGAAGAATCAGCTTTGTCTCCTCTGCCAACGAGATGAATTCGCCGGGAGAAAGAATGCCAAGGCTGGGGTGATTCCAGCGCACCAATGTCTCGGCCCCAATCACCTCGCCATGCTCGACTTGCGGCTGATAGTAGAGCATAAACTGATTCGTCTTTATCCCCTCGCGGAGGGCTTCTCCCATCTCCGCCCGGGCATTCACGGCGGCTTGCAGCGCCGGGACAAAAACGCGGACAATGTTTCGTCCCTCTGCCTTGGCCTGATACATGGCCAACTCGGCCTGCTGTAAAACATCGTTTATGTTCTCGTGGTTAACCCCGAAGATGGTGATTCCGATGCTGCAGGTGGCAATGCATGCGCGGCCATCGAGATGGTAAGGCCGGCCAACCGCGTCCAGAATTTTGTCGGCGACCACCCTTGCCTGGGCTTTTGCATCGTCAGGAGTCTCGCTCAGGTCTTTGAGGATCAACACGAATTCATCGCCGCCCGACCGGGCTACGGTGTCGACCTCACTGACGCAAGCTGCAAGACGCCTGGCGACCTCTTGCAGCAAAAGATCGCCGGTTTGATGGCCGAGAGCGTCGTTCAAAGTTTTGAAATCATCAAGATCGACGAACAACACTGCCCAATTATGGCGACTCCTGCCGGCGAAGGCTGTGCGCCTGCGCAACTGCTCCATCAGTTGGTGGCGGTTGGCCAGTCCGGTCAGCGGATCAAATAACGAGAGATGCCTGATCTCCTCCTCGGCCTTCTTGGCTTCGGAGATATCTCGCAGAACGGAAAGCAGGCAGGGTTCTCCGTCCAAATCAAAAGTTGACGACGACATGATCCCCGAGAAAGAATCTCCGTTCTTTTTTCTGCCTCTTCAGCAGAATCTGTGGGCTGTTTTCGGTTCCGGCAGTCGTCCAAGTGTGTGATAGAGGGCCATTTCCATCGCTTTGAAGGTGCGAAAGCCGTAGGATCGTCTGGTTACCACTCGAATCTTGTTGTTGAGTCCTTCGACCGCGCCGCTTGAGAGCTCCCCTTTGGCACGAAACCAGTTGAGCAGCAGTTCCTCATGATTGCGCAACATGCGGGCTACTTTCTGCATGGGCTGGAGGCGGCTGCGTAATGCGCGTTCGCACCAGGCATCCAGAAAGCCCGCCGCCCAGAGGGGTGATTTGTACTTCCAAAAGTGCAGGAAGGCTTCCTTCAACTCCCAAGCCCTGGCCGTGTCCAGTTTGCTGGCCAGCAGAGCGTTGAGCTTCTTGCGGGCCTTGCCGCGCACCCGGCTTCCCTTGCGCAACAAGGACCAGCGCATGTTCTTGAGGTGCTTGGCTTCCTCTTTGCTGCTGGCTTTCAAGCGGCTGCCCTCGGCCCTGCGCACCTCGTCTACGGCCTGGTTCATGTGCTGAGTGATATGGAAGCGATCCAGCACATGCAGGGCTTGTCCCGCCTCGGCGGCAAGAACGTTCAGGTAGGGCTTCCACATGTCGCTGCAGACGAAGCGTAGACCCTGGACCACCGCCGGTCCCAGCGCCTTCAGGCCCAGCCGGAGCGTCTTCTCGGTTCGCCGCTTGCCGATCCACAGCAGGCGCCGGCAACCGGCGTCGATCTGGTAGATCACGGTCAGGAAGTTATCAGTCTTCATGCCGTGGCCCCAGTGAATCTCGTCCACACCAATCGATTCGATGCCGTCGAGTTGACGATGAGCCAGTCCCCACTCCACGAACCACTCCACAGACCGATACACTGCTTCCCAACTGGTCTGAAAGACCTGCGCCGTTTCTCGCCAACTCAGCCGTCGCGCCCAGCGGGCCAGAAACCCCATCATGGCCACGGTCACCGGTCGCTTGCCGTCGCTCCAGGGAATGTGTTCGACCACCACGCCGTGTTCAGCACATTCGACCCGCCGTGGCGCGTAGCGGAACCAGACCGGTATTCCCCACAAAGGCACAAACAGCCAGCGCCGCTCGGGCAAACGGTCATACCCAGGTGCAGGCTTCTGGCACAACGAACAGCGAGCGCGAATGCCGCCATGCGCCGCGACGGTGATCTCGATCCGCTCGGCATCGCCCTGGCTGTCGAGGCACAGGCGCACGTCGTGGTAAACAAAGCCGACAAAAGCTTGTATTTGATTCAAGAGGGTCTTAACCTGAAGTTGAATAGCTGATCTCTTCTGCACCTGAGCTGGCTTAGTCTACTGTCTTCGCAAACAGCAGACTAAGCCAACAGGCCGGGGATCAGCTATTTCTTCTTAAAAGGGAAAATCAAAATACTGCTCGTCGCGGCAGGGGCGGTGGGAGAAGTGGAAATCCCGACGCTTCACCAGGGATTTCCAAGCGAGGTGGGAAAGTCCGCACTTGGACTTTTCCCCGGAGCGGCGTCTTCCATCGCCCTCTTCACCCACGAATAGTGCTATAGAGCCTT
>DATKWA010000048.1:0-13870 GCA_035529815.1 Occallatibacter sp.
CAGGCTCTAGCGCCCCAAAATTCGCCACCGAAGCCGCCCGCGCACAGCAGCCCGAATCGCGCCTCAATCCGCAACCATTCCATCGTCGCCCGCAGCGTTTGCCCAGCCCGCAATCGCTGCCCAAATCTCCTCCGTGCGTACCCTTATAATGATGTCCGGAAGGGCGCAACACTCCGCGCATAGGTCGACGAAAAGCTGATGGCAAACTTGCAGGGAAGAATTGCGCTGGTCACCGGCGCTTCTCAAGGTATCGGCAGGGCTTGTGCCCTGGAACTCGCGCGCTCTGGAGCAACCGTCGCTCTCGCCGCCCGCAACCAAGCCAAACTCGCCGAGGTCGTCGCCGAAATTGAAGCCGCCGGTGGCCAGGCTGCCGCCTTTGCCCTCGACATCGCCAGCGAAGATTCCATCAAGGCCGGCGCAAAAGCCATCCTCGACCGCTTCGCCAAAGTCGAAATCCTCGTCAACAACGCCGGCATCACCCGCGACGGACTCATGATGTCCATGAAGCGCCCCGACTGGGACGACGTCCTCTCCACCAACCTCACCGGAACCTTCCTTCTCACGCAGGCGCTCTTGCGTCCCATGCTCAAAAACCGCTGGGGCCGCGTCATCAATATCTCCAGCGTCGTCGGCCGCACCGGCCAGGCCGGACAGGTCAACTACGCCGCCAGCAAAGCCGGCCTCATCGGCTTCACGCGTTCGATGGCCCGCGAAGTCGCCTCCCGCGGCATCACCGTCAACGCCGTCGCGCCCGGTTACATTGAAACCCCAATGACCGCCGTCCTCGACGAAAAGCAGAGCGCCGCCATGATGTCCCAAATCCCCCTCGGCCGCGCCGGAACCGACACCGAAATCGCCCAGTCCGTCGCCTTCCTCGCCTCCGACGCCGCCGCCTACATCACCGGCCACGTCCTCGACGTCAACGGTGGAATGTTCATGGGCGGCTGAGCAACTCCCCTGTGGCGTCGCTCACGCGCCAAAGAAAAACTTCGCTCGTTCACTCATCACTCCGCGCCAAAAGCCCGCCGGCAGTATACTGGTGCGTCCCGGAATCTGCCCGGCCAAATGCCGCCTGATTTGCACCCGGCCTCCTACGGAGAAATCATGTCCACTCGACGCGCAACACTTCCTTGCCTCCTCGCCTTCTTCGCCGCCGCTGCCTTGGCCGCTCAAACCGCCAACACAACTCCCATAAAAGTCACCTCGCCCAACGGCCAGATCGCTCTCTTTCTTTACGACTCCGGAACGCCAGCCAGCCAGGCTGACACCAAGACACCGCCTTCCAGCGACCTCCGCTACTCCGTCGAGTTCCACGGTCGCCAGCTCATGGAGCCCGCCCGCCTCGGCCTCGATCTCGTCGGCGAGCCAGCCCTCGGTCCCGGCATGAAGCTTACGGCCTCGCAGCCAGAGAGCGCCGACGAAACCTACACCATACCCGCCGGAAAAACCAGCTCCGTCCGCAACCACTACAACGGCATCCGCGCCGACTTCGTCGACCCCTCCGGCCGCAAGCTCACCATCGAAGTCCGCGCCTTCGACGACGGCGTCGCCTTCCGCTACATGGTCCCCGAGCAGCCCTCCCTCAAGCAGGTCCGCATCGCCAACGAGCTGACAGAGTTCCTCTACGCCAAGGACGCGTCCACCTATCCGCTCATCCTCGATGGCTACAAGTCCTCCTATGAAGACACGTATCAGATGCGCGAAGTCAGCGGCCTTCATCACGACTGGCTCATCGGCCTGCCCTTTCTCGCCGACGAGCCCGGACTCGGCTGGGTCGCCATCACCGAAGCCGACATCGACAACTACGCCGGTATGTACCTCCGCAAGGACAACAGATTCCTCTCCCACCTGGTAAAAGCCGACCTGTCCCCCCTCGCCAACCACGAGGGAGTCGTCCAGCCAGGCATCGCCGTCGAAACCCCCACCCCCTTCAACTCTCCCTGGCGCGTCCTAATGATCGCCGACGAACCAGCAAGCCTCATCGAGTCCAACATCGTTCTCAACCTCAATCCCCCCTCGAAAATCGCGGACACGTCTTGGATTCACCCCGGCAAATCCGCATGGGATTGGTGGTCGGGCGAGGCCGCTCCCAGCGTCACCTTCAAGACCGGCATGAACACCGCCACCATGAAGCACTACATCGACTTCGCCTCCGCCTCCGGCTTCCCTTACATGCTCATCGACGCCGGCTGGGCGCTGGCCAACCGCAGCGGCCCGCACGATTATGCCGCCGTGGCCGACATCACAAAAGTCACCCCCGAAATTGACATGCCGGAGTTGCTCCGCTACGCAAAAGAAAAGCACGTCCGGCTCTGGCTCTGGGCGCACTGGACCTCCGTCGACAAATATATGGACCAGGCCTTCCCCCTCTTCGAGCAGTGGGGCATCGCCGGCGTCAAAATCGACTTCATGAACCGCGATGACCAGTGGATGACCAACTGGTATCGCCGCGTCGTTCAATCCGCCGCCGAGCACCATCTCATGATCGACTACCACGGCGCATTCAAGCCCGACGGACTCCGCCGCACCTGGCCCAACCTCATCACCCGCGAAGGCGTCATGGGCAAGGAATACCTCAAGGTCAGCGCCCGCACCAGCCCCGTCCACAACGCCACGCTCCCCTTCACCCGCATGCTGGCCGGCCCCATGGACTACACCCCGGGCGCATTCGGCAACAGCGATCGCGAAGATTTTATAGCCCGCGACTTCATGCCCATGGGCCTCGGAACCCGCGCCCAGGAACTGGCGCTCTACGTCGTCTTCGAAAGTCCGCTTGAAATGGTCTCTGACTATCCCGAGCACTACGCCGGCCAAAAGGAGTTCGCCTTCATCAAGCAGGTTCCCTCCACCTGGGACGAGGTCCACGCCATCGGTGGCCGCCCCATGGAGTGGATCTCGCTCGCCCGCCGCAGCGGCAGCGACTGGTACGTAGGCTCGCTCACCAACTGGGACGCACGCGACATCAAGATCCCTCTCACCTTCCTCGGCGAAGGCAAATACACTGCGGAAATCTACGCCGACGCGCCCGACTCCGCAGTCCAGGCCACGCACACCACCCTCTCAAGCCAGCTCGTAGACCGCACCACCGTCCTCAACGTCCACATGGTTTCCGGAGGTGGAAACGCCATCTGGATTCACCCGGTGGCAAAACCCTGACGCTTCAGTGTTGAGTCAGTTTCAAGCGCCAACACTTTACGCACAACAAATGGCTCGCGTCTCGCCGGGAAACTCGGTTGCCTGATGTCCGACGGCATTGCCGAGGCGATGGACGCCGATGGACAACTGTTCGGTTTGAGCGGGCGCAGGAGCTAGTGCGCACGGCCACGAGCGCCGCGGCCGTGGCGGCAGAAGCGCAGCGCTTTGCACAGGAAGACGACATCAGCGTGATCTCCGTGACCCGAACTGCGGCGATGGAGCCTGCACTGGCGTGAGCGGGGCTGCGAAGAGGGAGCTGTAACGCCTGAATCCCTCTTCCCTCAAAATCATCTGAAATAATAATGAAAGTGAAACTTGGGCAAAATTCAGTGCTCCCGCTGGGAGTTGGGCAGATTCTCTGCGCCGTCGTCCTGTTAGCCGGCGCGGGCGCTGCTGCGCAGAATCCAACCTCTGCCAACAACCCATTTCTCGGCAGCGTCTCCGCCCAGCCGCTCACCGATCAGACGATCAAACTCTCCCTCGACGAAGCCATCAGCCGCGGCCTCCAAAACAATCTTGGCCTCAAAGAAGCTGAAAACGCCGAGAGAGGCGTTCACGCGGAAAGAAACGAAGCGCTCCAGCAGTTTCTTCCCACTGTTACCCTCAAGCTCAGCACCGGCCTCTACCAGCACAACCTCGCCGCCCAGGGCTTCGGCCCCAGCACCATCGCCAAGTTCGCCGCTCTGTCTCCGCCTCCGACCAGCGGAACCACTCCATCATTCCCCACCATCACGCGCGACGACCTCTCTGAAGCCAAAGTCTACTTCAGCCAGACCCTCTTCTCCGGCCCCGTTATCGCCGGATGGCGCGCAGCGGGCGCAGCGGAGAAATCCGCCTATTTCGCCAAAATGACCGCACGGGGCGAAGTGATTCAACAGGTGGCCACGGCCTATCTGCACGCGATTGCCGCATCGAGTGACGTCGACAACGCCAAAGCGCTCCTCGACCAGGACCAGGTGCAACTCGATCACGCTCATGCCGCACACCAGGCCGGCGTCGCTTCCAACATCGACGAGCTGCGCGCCCGCGTCCAGTTTCAGGCCCAGCAGCAGGCCCTGCTCTACGCCCAAAATGCATTCCAGAAAGACCTGATCCTCCTCAAGCGTGAAATCGGCATCGATCCCGGCCAGAAAATCGCCCTCACCGATCCGGCGCCCTACAGCGACCTCGCCGAGCAAACCCCGGAAGAAGTCCGCGCCATCGCCTACAAGAGCCGCCAGGATTACCAGAACCTCCAGAACGAAGCCGTCGAGTACAAGGCCGTCCACGCCGCCTATCGCAGCCAGCGCCTGCCCACGCTGGCCTTCAACAGTTACTACGGAACCAGCACCGTCAACGGCGGCGGCACGCACGGCAACTTCGCCGCAATGGGCACCCTTAGCTTCCCCATCTTTCGTGAAGCCGGCCTCCGCGGGAATGAAGACGCCTCCGCCGCGCAAATGGCCGCCGTCAACGCGCAGCTCGCAGATCTCCGCAACCACATCGATGAGCAGGTGCGCGCGGCGCTGCTCGACGTCGGTGCCTCGGCAAAGCTCGTCACTGTAGCCCGCTCCAACGTAGATCTCGCTACCCGCGCCCTTAGCGACGAAACCGACCGCGTCAACGCCGGCGTCGACGACAATCTTCCCCTCGTCACCGCGCAAGCCACCCTCTCCGCAGCACAGAACAACCTTGTCGAGAGTCTCTACCAATACAACGTCGCCAAGTTGGCCCTCGCCCGCGCCGCTGGCGTCCTCGAGCAGCAGTACCGCGACTACCTCGGCCGATAGTTCTCCCCGCCTGCGTCAATCCCAGCGGCGAACCGGGAGAGATTGAATGTATTCCTTGATAAGAGGCAATTGCTCGCTTGCGCGCTAATGAGATACCTTGCCCGTATCTCTCTTATTCGCCTGTAAGGATGGATGCACTTGGACGAAACGCCACTGCCCCGGCCTTCTTCCCAGAAAAAGGTATTCCATCGCTCCTGCTTTGCGATGAACACTCGTTTTTCCATCGTTCTGGTGGACATCGATACCGACAAGGCAGAGGAGTTGGCTGTCGCCGCAGAGAACGATTTGCGCGCGCACGAACGAATGATGAGCCGATTCGATGCGCAGGGTCCGCTATCGGATTTGAATCGCAGCGCTGGCCACATCGCGATTCAACCGCCTCAGGAGCTGTGGGAGATTCTGTTGTTGTGCCGTGAGTATTGGCGGCGAACCCACGGAGCGTTCGACATTACTCTCTGGCCCATCCATCATTTGTGGCGTGAGCATCTGGAACGTGGAGAAGAACCGTCCGGCGAGGACATTGACCACGCGCGCGCGCAGACCGGATTTGCCCGCCTCCATCTCGACGAGGCTGCGCAGACTGTCCGCTTCGAGAGAGAGGGAATGAGCATCGACCTGGGCGGATTCGGCAAGGGCTATGCGCTGGAGCGTTTGGCTGCCAGCCTGCGGGCGCAGGGTGTTGAGCGGGCGTTCCTGAGTTTTGGAGAGAGCTCCATCACCGTCCTCGGCTCTCATCCTTACGGCCCGGCGTGGCCGGTCGGAATCGCCAACATGTTTCAGCCAGCTCAAACAGTGCATGCGTTTCAACTGCACAATGCATCGCTCTCCTCTTCCGGCACAGCGCCCTTCAATCGCATGGGAGGCCAGCGACCGTTCGGACAGATCATTGATCCGCGGAGCGGCCGCCCCATCGAAGGCTACCGCACAATGTCGGTTGCAAGCCCAAGCGGAATCGAGGCGGAGGTCCTCTCTACCGCTCTGCTCGTCACGCCCGCGCGAGACCGGCAGCAACTTCTGTCGGGGTTCTCCTGTATCTCGGCCGTTGAGACCGTGTATCATTCCGATGCGGAAGATTTCGCACCCAATATTGAGTGGAAATATGGATTATGATTCCTCGTTGTCTCCTGGTTCAGGTGATTCAGGTCGCGCGCATCGGCGCGAGTTCCTCAAACGCCTTGCGGCTGTAGCCGGTTCTTCCACACTGCTGGCAGAGTTACCCTGGTGGGCGCCTTTGCGCGCTGCGCCCGTTGGAGATTCGCCCGCCGACCGCGTGCGCATCGGCCTCGTCGGTGCGGGCGACCGTGGAAACCTGCACATCACGAATCTGCTCCGCACCCCTGGCGTGGAGATCGCTGCTTTGTGCGACGATTACGAGCCCCATTTGCAAGCCGCTCTGGCGCGAGTCAAAGGGGCAAAGGGCTTTGCAGATTATCGCCAGATGCTCGATATGCCGGGCCTCGACGGCGTGTTGATCGCAACCCCGCTCTATCTCCACGCGCCCATGTGCCTCGATGCATTTTCCGCGGGCAAACACGTCTTCTGCGAGAAGAGCCTGGCTTACACCATCGAGGAGTGCCAGGCCATCGCCGACGCCTACCGTGGCAGCAAGAAAGTCTTTCAGATCGGCCATCAGCGCATGTTCAGCCCCGTCTTCCTCCGCGCCCTGGAGCTTGTGCGCAACGGAACCATCGGGCAGATCACGCAGATCAGGGCGTACTGGCACCGCAACAACAACTGGCGCAGGCCCGTACCCAACCCCAGCCTGGAGCGCCGCATAAACTGGCGGCTCTACCGCGAATATTCCTGCGGGCTCATGACCGAGCTGGCCTCCCACCACATGCAGGTGGCCAACTGGTTTCTCGATGCCCATCCGGTCTCCTGCGCAGGCTACGGAAGCATCAATTACTGGAAGGACGGGCGCGAAGTCTACGACAACGTGAATCTGGTGTACCAATACCCAAACGGTACGAATGTCGTCTACGATTCGCTCATCAGCAACCGGTATTACGGCTTTGAGATTCAGGTCATGGGCCCCAAGGGAACCATCGAGGGTGAATCGGGCAAGTTGTACGCGGAAAACCCTCCCCCTGCGCCCGGCATCCTCCAGCTCATCAACGGCATCGAGAGCGGCTTCTTCGATACCGTTCCCATCGGCGGGGCCAGTTGGGTCCCCGACCTAAAGAAAGACACCAAAGGACAACCTCTCGTCCAAGACGAACCAGCCGACGACGGCTCCAGTCTCGAGTTGGCCGCCTATGCAAACGCAATCCGATTGGGCGAGCCCATTCCAGGCATGATGGAACAGGCCTGCAGAGCCGGCGTATGCGTCCTCATGGGAGAGGCGTCCATGGAACAGCAAAAGGAAATCGCCTGGCCGGAGGGCTTTCGAGTATGAAAGATATTGTCGTTTCAGGATCGCGCATCATCCGGGAATTGCTGATCTTTGCCGGCTGTGTCCTGGCAGCTCTTCTCGTCAACGTCTACTCGATCGTTCGATTCAACACCCACTGGAATGAACTGATCACGACGATGCCCATCACCCTTGCCGTCGCTTGCGTCTTTTTTGCTGTCCTGGCGTTGCTAAGGGGAATCGTCTTCTATAGCCGCCGCGTTCTACAGCGAAAGGCGGGATAACCGCAACTGGCCTCAATCCGAACTTCGTATCAACGATGAGTCTCCATCCTCAGCCGGCATCAGCGCGTCATTTGCTCCAATAGCCGGCGAAGAATCTCCGCTTCCGGCCTCCTCCTCATGCCTCAATCTTCGGATTCGCCACGCCAACGCCTGTCCCTGTTCCTGTGTGGTCGTCTCTCTCCTGCGCCAACAACTCTCTTATCCGCGGCGTCGACGTCTATTCGTTTGTTACCGTTCATACGCACCTCACGAAAATCTGGCACAGTTCTGCATATAAAAACTGCAAGTTGGCCTTTCCAGATAAAGTAGTGACAAGAGGCAACGGTAGAAATGTCCAGAAAGCTGAAGATCGTCTACTACGTCGAACCGAATGCGGCGGCGCTGGCTCAAAGGGTAGCGCAGTACTTTGTCGAAATGGTCGATGAGGCGGTGGATGCCCGCGGTCGAGCGCGAATCGCCATCAGCGGCGGCTCAACTCCCAAAGCGGCCTTCGAGCTGCTCGGCGATCCAAACCAGCCTTGGAGAGCGCGCATGCAGTGGGACAAGCTCGACCTCTACTGGGTCGATGAGCGCTGTGTCCCGCCAGACGACCCGGAAAGCAACTACCACATGACCCGCGAGGCGCTGCTGGGCCACGTGCCCCTCAACCCAGGCCAGATTCACCGCATGGAGGGTGAGCTCGATCCCGAGCAGGCAGCGGCTCGCTATGAGTCGGAGCTGCGCAATAGTTTCCGCCTTGAAGGCGCAGAAATGCCCCGCTTCGACCTCGTTGCGCTAGGAATGGGCCCGGATGGCCACACTGCGTCTCTTTTTCCCCACACCGACGCCATCCACGAGATGACCCGGCTCGTCACAGCCAATCATGTCCCCCAGAAAGACACCTGGCGCATCACCCTCACCTGGCCAGTGCTCAACCGCGCCAGCTCCGTGTTCTTCCTCGTGGCTGGTTCTGATAAAGCGCAGATTCTAAAAGATATATTTACAGGTCCGCGCAACGTTGAGCAGCTTCCAAGCCAGTTAATCTGGCCCGCAAGCGGTATACTCACATTGATCCTGGACAAGAGCGCAGCCGCACTGCTGCCCGCGATGGATGAAGAGGGCTGCGGCTTTCTGGAGAGGGAAGGATGATTCTGGCAGGGGACGTAGGCGGCACCAAAGTCAACTTGGCGCTGTACGATTTTGTCGATGGAAATCTGAAACATACGCGCGACAAGCAATATCCAGCCAGGGACTACGCCAGCCTAGAAGAGATCGTGAAGGAGTTCATTGTCTCTGAGAAGGTGACTGCTGCCTGTTTCGGCGTGCCCGGCCCCGTGCGCGATGGCCGCCTGCGCCTCACCAACCTGCCCTGGACCCTCGACAGCCGCGAACTCGCGGCCGACCTCAAGATCGATCATGTATTCCTGATCAACGACTTGCAGGCAAACGGCTACGGCATTGCCGAGCTGGGAGCCGACCAGATTTACACCCTCAGCGAGGGAGACCTGCGCCAAAGAGGGAATCGTGCGCTCATCTCCGCCGGCACGGGCCTCGGCGTGAGCTTCATGATCTGGGACGGCCGCGATTACGTCCCCTATCCTTCCGAAGGCGGCCACGCCGACTTTGCGCCCCGCAACGAGGACGAGATCGATCTGCTCCGCTTCCTCAAGCAAAAATACAGCGGCCGCATCAGTGCAGAGCGCGTAGTCAGCGGCCAGGGACTCACCAATTGTTACGAGTTCCTGCGCGAGGTGCGCGGTCTCGAGGAGCCTGCCTGGCTCGCCGAGCGCATCGCCGCCGGAGACCCAAACGCCGTCATTACAGAGATGGCCTCCAAGGCCAAGAGCGAAATCTGCGAGAAGGCGGTCGACATCTTCGTCTCCGCCTACGGAGCAGAGGCAGGCAACCTGGCCCTCACCATGCTCTCCGTCGGCGGCCTCTATGTTGGCGGCGGCATCGCACCCCGCATCCTCGAGAAGCTCAAGGACGGTACCTTTATGAAAGCTTTTACCGACAAGGGCCGCCTTAGCCAGTTGCTTGTCAACATCCCCGTCCGCATCATCCTCGAAAGCAAAACTGCCCTCATGGGAGCAGCAGCCTACGCCGAAGCCCGCGCCGCCGAGCTTACCGGCATCTCCCCCCGCGCCGCATCGATCAAGTTCTAGTCCAGTCCACCTGAAACGCAACGACGGCCGGCCGCAGAGGCTGGCCTTCGTTGCGTCTATCTCTCCGGAACTTCCTGCGGCAAAAGTTCAGGTACAGCAACCCATCGCCTCTGCAACCGCAGCGAAACCTGCACCAGCAGAATCAGCGCCGGCACCTCCACCAGCGGCCCAATCACCGCAGCAAACGCCGCCCCAGAATTCAGCCCGAACACAGCAACGGCCACCGCAATCGCCAGCTCAAAGTTATTGCTTGCAGCCGTAAACGAAAGCGTCGCCGTTTGCGCATAATCCGCGCCCACCTTGCGCCCCATCCAGAAGCTCACAAAAAACATCACCACAAAGTAGATCAGCAGCGGTACCGCAATCCGCAGTACATCCAACGGCAACTGAACAATTAAATTGCCCTTCAGGCTGAACATCACCACAATCGTAAACAGCAGCGCTGCCAGCGTCAGCGGGCTGATCGCCGGCACAAATCGCGTCTTATACCAGGTGCTCCCTTTTGCGCGCACCAGCACAAACCGTGTCACCATCCCGGCCACAAATGGAATGCCCAGATAAATAAAAACGCTCTCCGCAATCTGGCTCATGCGGATGTCCACCACCACGCTCTTCAATCCCACCAGCGGCGGCAGCACGGCAAGAAAGAACCACGCATACACGCTATAAAACAGCACCTGAAACACGCTGTTGAAGGCCACGAGGCCAGCCGCGTAATCCGTGTCGCCACGCGCCAGCTCATTCCACACAATCACCATCGCAATGCACCGTGCCAGGCCGATGAGGATCAGCCCTGTCAGGTACTCCGGATAGCCACGCAGAAAAACAACAGCCAGCACAAACATCAGCACCGGCCCAATCACCCAGTTCTGCAAAAGAGACAGCCCCAGCACCTTGCGATTGCGAAACACCTCGCCCAGCCGCTCATACTGCACCTTCGCCAGCGGCGGATACATCATCAGAATCAGCCCCACAGCAATGGGAATATTCGTAGTCCCTGCCTGAAAGCGCTGAAAGAAAGCCGGCGCAGCAGGCACAAAGCGGCCCAGCGCAACCCCAACCGCCATCGCTAGAAAAATCCAAAGCGTCAGGAATCGATCGATAAATGAAAGATGCGATGCGCGCCCCGGCACTGGAGCCGTGCAACAAAATTCTGGTTCCACGTTCATGCTTCGACTCCTCTAAAGCGGCTGCTGTCCAATCGCGCGCATCTTCTTCTCAATCGCCAGTTTGTCCAGCGTCTCCAGCGGCAAGCTCACAAACAGTTGCACGCGATTCCGCATCTGCCGCAGCGTGTGCGCAAACGCCGCGCGCTTTTCCTCGTCCGTGCCTTCCACCGCCGCCGGATCGGGAAAGCCCCAGTGCGCAGTAATCGGCTGCCCCGGCCAAAGCGGGCACATCTCCCCGGCGGCCTTGTCGCACACCGTCACCACAAAGTCCAGTTCCGGCGCGCCCGGCGCGGCAAACTCGTCCCAGCTTTTGCTGCGCAAGTTCTCCACCGGATAACCCAGCCCGCGCACCTGCTCAATGGCAAATGGATTCACCCGTCCCGCAGGGTGACTGCCCGCGCTGTATGCCTTGAAGCGCCCGGCGCCCATCGTGTTGAACAGAGCCTCGCCAAGAATGCTGCGCGCCGAGTTGCCGGTGCACAGGACGAGAATGTTGTACGGCGTACGCATCGTTTCTCCTTCGTAATCCGGGGTTCAGTTTGAGCAGCAGGTGGGCCCACAGCAGCTACGCCCCGGCTTCGTTGCGCGCACAAACGCACTCATCAGCTTGTCTTCCGCAAGCGGCGCAATCGCGTCCACGTCCACGCCAGCGTCTTCAAGAAAGCGCCGCGCGTCTTCAATGTTGTACACGCGCGTCGGCTCAACCGAGATCTCCGTGAACCCGGCCTTCGCCAGCTTCGCCATGTACTCGTTCTCTTCCAATGCCCCCGCAATGCAGCCCACCCAAAGCGACATACTCTTCCGCACCGCATCCGGCACTTCGCCCCGCGCCACAACGTCCGAAACCGCAAAGCGCCCGCCCGGCTTCAGCACGCGGAACGCCTCGCGCAGCACGCGGTCCTTGTCGGCCGAAAGATTAATCACGCAATTCGAAATCACCACATCCACCGAGCCGTCGGACAGAGGAATGTTCTCAATCTCGCCCTTCAGAAACTCCACGTTTTCCACGCCCGCCTGGCGCTGGTTTTCGCGCGCTAGGGCCAGCATGTCGTCCGTCATATCCAGCCCGTAGGCCTTCCCGGAAGGCCCCACGCGCTTGGCCGAGAGCAGCACGTCAATGCCCCCGCCCGAGCCAAGATCGAGCACCGTCTCTCCGGCCTTCAGTTCAATCAGCGCCGTCGGATTCCCGCAACCAAGCGACGCCAGCACCGCCTTCTCCGGCAGGGAGCCCTTCTCCGCATCGCCATATAAATTGCCTGTAATAGGATCGCAACACGTAAACGCGGAGTTGCAGCACGCCGCTGTACTGGTCTGCCGCACCTCGCGCGCCGCTGCCCCATACTTTTCCTGCACTGTCTCTTTCACGGATTTCTGGACGGTCGTTTCAGTAGTCATCTCGCAACACCTCATATACGCTTTAGCAAATATATTACCTGCACACATATTTGTCAATCCGCATATAATGGTCCCATGGTTCGTGACTCCAGATCGGCAAACCTCGCCAGCCTCTTTGCGGCCCTCGCCGACCCAACCCGCCTCCGGCTCCTCAACCTCATCGCCGGGCGCGAGGTATGCGTCTGCTATTTTGTCGAGATTCTCCGCCAGGCGCAGCCCAAAATCTCCCGCCATCTGGCCTACCTGCGCAAAGCCGGCATCGTCGCTGCCCGCCGCGAAGGCAAGTGGATGCACTACCGCATCGTGCCCCCCGCCGATCCGGCCTCCGCATCCATCCTCGCCGCCGTACTCGCCTCGCTCGCTACGGACAAGCAGATGCAGTCCGACCTGGCCAAACTCGAGCGCGCCTGCTGCCAACCCCAAAAACTCGTCATGCCCGAAGGAGCCCCAAGGCCAATACCTGTCAGGTAGCTCAGCTTCCGTTAAACTTGAAGAGCGATCCTCCGCTCACGGTTGAGAAGAAAGGCTGACGCTTGTTTCGATTTCTGATGCATTGGCTCATCCGTGGCCTCTTGGTGCTGGCGGCGACTTTTGTCCTCGTCTACCTTGGCGATTGGGCCGTCTATCGCCTGCGCGGCGCGCCGCAGTCAAAGGTCACCGTCAACAGCTACGTCGCCATCCCACTCAAGGGCAGGAAAACCGAATTTGACTACCAGGGCACTCAGGATGTGCCCTGCAGCGTGTCGCTCTTTTCCCAGTCCGGCCAGCCCCCCTGCTGGCAACTTCGCCGCAATCCAAACCCCGGACTCACAATGTGAAGCGTTGCACGTGAAGAAAGCTTCTATTGGATCGACGCCCGAAAAATGGGAGAAGCCGTCACAACGGCGGGTGACGCGAGTCACGACATACGAATGGGTTTGCGCCTAACATCGTCGCTTATGCGGGACAATCCCGCCACACAATGTACAGTCGCACACAAAACGAAAACGGCAGTTACAACACCCGCTGCCTCGATTGCTTCATGACGATCGCTTCCTGCGTGGAGACCGAGCAGGAGCTTGATCGGGTCGAAGCGCATCACGTCTGCCCTGAGAAAGCCCTCGCCCATATCCTCGCCGAGGAAAAGGCTAACGAATCCCGCGCTTATCGCAATTAGACACTCTCCGCTGGACCCCTGCCTGTACACGATGTTCTAACGACAAGGTGAAAACCAGCTCATGGAACTCGACAGCCTCATCGCAATGAGCAGGTCTTCGAATCCGATAGACAACCTCTTGAAACCTGCCCCTGCCCTGATCCCTGTTTTGCCGACAATTGCCCCCGACCGGCGCATACTACCTCTGTGAGCCGTCAATCAGCGCCCATCCAGGGGTCAAAAGCTGTACGGCCGGGGACATCCCTGACACTTTAGACCCGGCACATCCCTGACAGTTTTTCCTTATCAGGAAGTTTTTGTTGTTGTTCTTGCTCTTGTTTTTGTTGTTCCGTTTCCGGGGCCGCGGCCCGGGAAACGGAGCGGCTGTGCTGGCCCTGTTTTGGCCTAGGCAAGTGATAGGTCTTTCTG